>NZ_JBHMQU010000027.1:122717-132519 GCF_042435015.1 Paracoccus panacisoli
CGGCGGCCGCGCCGGCGACGAGCGCAGCGGCCGCAGCGGCCGCCGGCCCGGTCCTGCCCAATGGCATGGACACCACCCCCGACCACATGGAAAACGGCCGCTGGTACAACGCCGAGGGCATCCCGACCTTCAAGATCGAGGACGGCAAGCTCGACTATGCCAGCTTCTCGGGCTACCGCCGCTACCACGCCGAGTGCCACGTCTGCCACGGCCCCGACGGCGAGGGCTCGACCTACGCCCCGGCGCTCAAGGACTCGGTCGTGAACAAGATCGACTATTACGAGTTCCAGCAGATCGTGGCCTCGGGCAAGCAGAACGTCGGCACCGGCCAGGCCAACCAGGTGATGCCGGCCTTCGGGACCAACCGCAACGTGTGGTGCTATGTCGATGACATCTACGCCTATCTGCTCGCGCACGGCACCGGCGCCATCCCGCGCGGGCGGCCGGCCAACCGGGCCGACAAGTCCGACGACTTCGCCAAGCAGGAAGATTCCTGCATGAGCGGCTGATGCGCGCCGGGATTGCGGCCCTAACCCTTGCCGCGCTGAGCCTCGGCGCGGTCCCGGCCGCGGCGCAGCTGGCCGAGCTGCGCTCGACCACCGCCTTCCGGGTCTGCGCCGACCCGGCGGCGGTGCCGATGTCGGCCGAGGACGGCTCGGGGTTCGAGAACCGGCTCGCCACGCTCTTCGCCGAAAAGCTGAACCTGCCAGTCGAGTATTTCTGGTTTCCCCAAGGCACCGGCTTCGTCCGCAAGTCCCTGCGCGAGGGCAATTGCGACGTCATCATGGGCTACGCCCAGGGCGACGAGCTGGTGCAGAACACCAACCATTACTACACCTCGGTCTACGGGATCCTCACCCGCAAGGACGGGCCGCTGGCCGGGGTGGACCATCTGACCGATCCGGCGCTCAAGGGCCGTAACCTCGGCGTCGTCGCGGGCACGCCCCCCGCCACCCACATGGCGCGGGCGGGTCTCGCCAAGGACATGCGCGGCTGGGATCTGTTCGTCGATCGCCGGGTCGAGAACCCGGTGGGCGAGATGCTGGAGGGCGTCCGCAACGGCACGCTCGACGCCGCCGTGCTGTGGGGGCCGCTCGCCGGGCCGCTGGTCAAGGACGACCCCGACCTGCAGTTCGTGCCGCTGCTCAAGGAAGAAGGGGGGCCGCGGCTCTTCTACCGCATCACCCTCGGCGTGCGGCCGAGCGAGCAGGACTGGAAGCGCGAGCTGAACAGCCTGATCCGCCGCAACCAGGCCGAGATCGACGCGATCCTGCGCGATGCCGGGGTGCCGCTGGTCGACGACTACGGCAAGGCGCTGAAGCCATGATCCGCCGCGCCGCCGCGCTGGCCTGCCTGCTGGCGGGGCTGGGCGCGGCGGCCGCCGCCGATCCCGCCGTGCCCGAGCCGCAGGGGTATCGGGGAGAGCCCTACCGCGCCCCGGTCCCCGACACGCTGGCCGGCGCCACGGTGCTGGACGCCGCGGGCACCGCCGACTGGCAGGCAGAGGGCGCGGTGCTGATCGACGTGCTGCCCGCCACCCGCCGCCCCGCGGGACTGCCCGAGGGCACGCTGTGGCGCGCCCCGCGCCATGACACCCTGCCCGGTGCGATCTGGCTGGCCGACACCGGCTATGACCGGCTCACGCCCGAGGTCGAGCGCGGCTTCGTCGCGGCGCTCGAGCGGTTGAGCCACGGCGACCGCGGGGCGGCGCTGGTGTTCTTCTGCAAGGCCGACTGCTGGATGAGCTGGAATGCCGCGCGCCGGGCGGTGGCGCTTGGCTATGGCCGGGTTTGCCTGGTTCCCCGGCGGCACCGACGCCTGGGCGGCCGAGGGGCGGGCGCTCGTCCCGGCCGTGCCCGCCGACTGAGGCGCCGGGCCGACGAACAGCCCGAAGCTGCGCGGCCCGGCGGGCACGTCGATGGTCGCCTCGACCGTCAGCCTCTCGCCGTCGATCACCGTCAGCGTGTCGGCGTCCCAGTTCGCCAGCGCCAGCCGCCGCCCGTCGCTGAGCGCGGCGATCCCCTCGGGGTAGTCGCCCACCTCGATCCGGCCGAGGAGGGCGAGGGTTTCGGCGTCGAACACCGTCACCGTCGCCGCATACTGGTCAGTGACGAACCCCTTGCCGGCGGCGAAGGCCACGCCATAGGGGTGGCTGCCCGTCTCGACCCGGCCGGTCACGCGCCCGCTGGCGGCGTCGATCTCCGTCACGCTGTCGGACTGCACATCGGCGGTCCAGAACCGCCCGGCGTGGAAGGTGACGGCATAGGGGTGGGTGCCGGCCGGTGCCTGCCAGAGCGGCGCCCCGGTCGCCGCGTCAAAGGCCGACAGCCTGTCCGCATCGCGGTCGGCGGTGACGACCACCCGTCCGTCCCCGGACAGCGCCACCCCGGCGGGCGCAGGGCCGGTCGCCGCCGCCCACACCGGCGCGCCGTCGAGCGTCAGGCAGCGCAACCGCGCCCCGTACCAGTCGGTCACGAACATCCGCCCCGCCGCGGGGTCGAGCGCGATGCCGAAGCTGCCCTCGCCCAACGCCTGCTGGCGCAACACCGCGCCGTCGGCGCCCAGCACCGTCAGCGCCCCCGTCTCGGCCGAGATCACATAGGCCCGTCCCGTCGTCGGGTCATAGGCCACCGGCGCGGGCGCCCCCGCGACGGGCACCGTGACCCGCACAGCCCCGCTGTCGAGATCGACGACGCTCACCGCCTGCGCCGTCTGCGAGGTCACCACGGCCAGATCGCCCGCTCCCGCGGGCCCGGCGGCCAGCAGCAGGGCGGCCGCGAGGCGCCTCACTCGGCCTTGCCGAACCGCTCGGCCAGCGCGTCGAGCCCGGCCTGATAGACCCCGGTGACGGCCTTGGTCGCGGCCTCGTCGTTCAGCTCGGGCGGCGGCTCGTTGTTGGGATAGCCGCGGTAGAACCCGCCCTTCCAAACCACCCTGGCCTTGCCGCCCTCGTCGTTGACGCACAGCGTCGCGGCGTAGTTGGTGACCGGCAGCACCGTCACCTCGACCGCCTTGATCAGATAGCCGTAGCAGCGCTTCTCGGGCTGGAACTTGGTCAGCGTCTCGGTGATCGTCGGATCGCCGCCCTCGGCCGTGAGGTGCAGGACGCGGGTGGATTTCTCGGGCGTCACCGCGTCGGGACTGTCGGCGGTCATCTCGGTCCGGGCGACGGCGGGATGCCAGCTCATGTCGTCGAACTTGCCGATCGCCGCCCACACCTCGTCGGGCGAGGCGTTCAGCACCTCGTCCAGCTCGAGCTTGAGCCGCACCGGGCCGTGCGCCAGCGCCATTCCGCTGCTCGCCAGCAGCGCCGCCAGCGCCAGGGTCACGGCCTTCGTCGTCAGGGGTCGCATCTATTTCTCCCGAAAGATGAGGTTGCGCAGCAGGTAGCTGTAGCCGCGCCGGAAACTGTCGTCGGTGTTGCCGCGGATATCGACGGCGCCCGCGCGCACCGTGGCGCCGGTCGCCGCGTCGCGGACGTGCAGGTTCACCGACAGGATGAGGTTCGAGACCTTCTGCACCTCGCCCGAGATGGCGTAGCGCGCGCCCATCTCGGCGGCGATGCGGGTGTCGCGGCGGTTCGAGTGGACGGGGTTGCGGATCGCGGCCACCGCCTCGGGCGGCGGCTCGGTCAGGGTGAAGCCGCGCCGGGTCAGGTCGGCGGCGATGAAATCCTCGGCCATCTCGACCCGCGCGGTTTCGTCGGCGCGCACGCCGTTGATCGCGCCCTCGGTCGAGGTGTCGATGAAATGCAGCCCGAACCAGACCGCGCTGCCCGGCGCGGGGGGCGGCCCGGTGACCGGGGTCGCGGCGGCTGCCGGCAGCGCCAGCAGGGCCGCGAGGGCGGCGGCGGGCAGGGCGGACGCAAGGCGGGCAGGGGTGATCATGGGGCGCATGGTAGCGCCGGCCAAGGCGGCGTCCATCAGCCGAACGTCGCAGGGAAAGGCGGCAATCGGCCTCGGAACGATTGCCGGGTTGCACCCGCGGCGCGCGCCGCCAAGACTGGCACGGGGAAGGCCGGCGCCACGCGCCGGTGTGGTGGGGGAGGGCCGTCATGGCACCGGCGCAGCATCGCAGCATCTGGCGGGTCGCAGCCCTCGCGGCGGCGCTCGGCGCCGCGCCCGCGCTGGCCCAGACGCCGGCGCCGACCGCCCAGACCGCGCCGCCCCCCACCGTCGCGGCCCCGTCCGTCGCGCCCCAGACGCCCGCCCCGCAGGTCATCCGCATCGGCGTCCTGCGCGTGGACCGCGCCGGGCTGCCGCCGATCTCGCGGCTCGAGCTGCCGCCCGCCGATCTCGGCCTCGTCGGCGCGCGGCTCGGGACCGAGGACAACGACACCACCGGCCGCTTCATGGGCCAGGACTTCGACACCACCGAGGCGACCGCCACGCCCGAGACCGCCGCGGCCGAGCTGGACGCGCTGATCGGGGCGGGGGTGCAGTTCGTGGTGACGCTCGCCGACGACGCCACCACGCTGGCGCTGGCCGACCACGCCGGGGACCGGGCGCTGATCCTGAACGCCCGCGCCCGCGGCGACGCGCTGCGTGGGGCGGACTGCCGCGCCAACGTGATCCACGTCGCGCCCGCGGACGCGATGCTGACCGACGCGCTGGCGCAGTTCCTGATGTGGAAGCGCTGGACGCGCTGGTTCCTCGTCGCCGGCAGCCACCCCGAGGATACCGCGCTCGCCGCCGCCTGGACCCGCGCCGCGACCAAGTTCGGCGCGAAGATCGTCGAGGAACGGGTGTTCCAGGACACCGGCGGCGCCCGCCGCACCGACTCGGGGCACGTGCAGGTGCAGGCGCAGATGCCGGTCTTCACCCAGCGCGCGCCCGAGCACGACATCCTGATCGCCGCCGACGCGGCCGGGATCTTTGCCGGCTACCTGCCCTACCAGACCTGGGACGCGCGCCCCGTGGCGGGCTCGGCCGGTCTCGTCCCGCGCAGCTGGCACCCGGCGATGGAGGCATGGGGCGCGACCCAGTTCCAGAACCGCTTCGAGGCGCTGGCCCACCGCCCGATGCGCGAGGAGGATTACCAGGCCTGGCTCGCCGTCCGCATGGTGGGCGAGGCGGCGACGCGGGCGCGGACGACCGATCCCGCCGCGCTCAAGGCCTTCATCCTCTCGCCCGAGTTTCAGGTCGCGGGCTTCAAGGGGCAGAAGCTGACCGTGCGCGACTGGGACCACCAGCTGCGCCAGCCGATCCTGCTGACCACCGGCCTGTTGATGGCCAGCGTCAGCCCGCAGGACGCCTATCTGCACCAGGTCACCGCGCTCGACACGCTGGGCATCGACCGCCCCGAAACCCAATGCAAGTTCTGAGGTCCGCCATGCGCATCGCCCTGACGCTGATCCTGTTCGCCACCGCCCACCCGGCGCTGGCCGCCCGGGTCTATGTGACCAATGAAAAGGGCAACGACGTCACCGTGCTGGACGACGAGACGCTCGAGGTCGTGGGCCACTATCCGGTCGGCAACCGCCCGCGCGGCATCACCCTCTCGCCGGACGGGCGCGAGCTTTACGTCTGCGCCTCGGACGACGACCTCGTGCGGGTCTTCGATCCCCAGACGATGCAGGAAACCCACACCCTGCCCAGCGGCCCTGACCCCGAGCTGTTCGTGCTCAGCCCCGACGGCGGGCGGCTGTACATCGCGAACGAGGACGACAACCTCGTGACCGTGGTGGACACCAAGACCCACCAGATGCTGGCCGAGATCCCGGTCGGCGTGGAACCCGAGGGGATGGGCGTCAGCCCGGACGGCAAGACCGTCATCAACACCTCGGAAACCACCAACATGGCGCATTTCATCGACACCGAGACCTACCAGATCACCGCGAACGTGCTGGTGGACCAGCGCCCGCGCTTCGCCGAGTTCACCGCCGACGGCAAGACGCTGTTCGTCTCGGCCGAGATCGGCGGCACGGTGTCGGTGATCGACCCGGCCACGCAGACCGTGGTCAAGACCATCGGGTTCCAGATCCCCGGCGTGCTGCCCGAGGCGATCCAGCCGGTCGGCATCCGCGCCACCCGCGACGGCAGCAAGGTGTTCGTGGCCCTCGGCCCCGCCAACCGCGTGGCGGTGATCGACGGCGAAACCCTTGAGGTGACGGACTACATCCTCGTCGGCCAGCGGGTCTGGCAGCTGGCCTTCAACGCCGACCAGAGCCGGCTCTACACCACCAACGGCAACTCGAACGACGTGACGGTGATCGACGTGGCCTCGGGCCGGGCGCTGAAGTCGATCCAGGTCGGCCAGCAGCCCTGGGGCGTCGTCGTGGCGCCCGAATGACCCCCGGAAAGGACCAGCCGATGACCCGCCTCACCCTCGCCGCCCTGCTCGCCTGTGTGCTGCTGACCCCCGCGGTCGCGCAGACGGCCGCCCCGGAAGCCCAACCGGCCTCGACCGCGCCGGCGACCACCCCGGCGCCGGCCGATGACGCCGAGGATGACGACGACGCCGCGCCCGCCGCGCCCGTGGCGGCGACGGCCCCGCAACACCACGACTACGGCCCCTCGGGCATCCTGTCGCGCGCCAACCGCGAGGACCTGCCGCCCCTCACCCTCGCCGCCGGGAAGCCGCTCGCGCAGGGCGAATACACGCTGCAATCCGGCGGCTATTACCGGATCGAGATCACCGCCGACGGCAGCCAGGAGCTGGCGCTCTCGGGCGGGGATTTCTTCCGCGCCGTGTGGGTGGACGAGATCGTGGTGAACGACATCGAGGTCCGCCCGATGGGGGTCCACTCGCTCGAGTTCGACGCGGCCGGCACCGCGCGGCTGACCTTCGTGGCGATCGTGCCGGGGCGCTATGTCCTGTCGGTCCCCGGCGCGCGCGGCAAAAGCCAGCAGGCCGTTTTCACCATCCGCTGATGCCGCAGACCGCCCCCCCGGCCCTTCAGGTCACCGGCGTCAGCCACGCCTTCGGCGCGGTCACGGCGCTGGACGATGTGTCCCTGACCGTGCCGCGGGGCGGTATGACGGCGCTGCTGGGGGTGAACGGGGCGGGCAAGACCACGCTCTTCAACCTCGTCACCCGGCTGTACGCCAACCGCAGCGGCACGATCCGGGTCGCGGGCCATGACCTGCGCCGCGACCCCGGGGCGGCGCTGGCGCGGCTGGGGGTGGTGTTCCAGAGCCGCGCGCTCGACGCCGACCTGACGGTTCGGCAGAACCTGATGTATCACGCCGCGCTGCACGGGATCGGGCGGGCCGCCGCGCGGGCGCGGCTGGGCGAGGTGCTGGCGCAGGTCGATCTCGCCGGGCGGGTGGACGACAGGGTGAATGCGCTGTCCGGCGGGCAGGTGCGCCGGGCCGAGATCGCCCGCGCGCTGATGCACCGCCCCGAGCTTCTGCTGCTGGACGAGCCGACCGTGGGCCTCGACGTCAAGTCCCGGGCCGAGGTGCTGGCGCTGACCCGTCGGCTGATCGCCGAGCGCGGGGTCTCGGCGCTCTGGGCCACGCATATCCTCGATGAGATCGCGCCCGCCGACCGGCTGGTGATCCTGCACCGCGGCCGGGTGCTCTTCGACGGCACCGCCGCCGAGGCCGCGCCGGACGGCGACCTGACCCGCGCCTTCCTGACGCTGACCGGGGTCGCGGCCGGGGGAGCAACATGAGCGGCACCGCCACCGTCTTTCTCGGCATCGCCCGGCGCGAGGCGCTGCGCTTCGTCAACCAGCGCGGCCGGTTCCTCGCGGCGCTGGTGCGGCCGCTCGTGTGGCTCTTCATCTTCGCCGCCGGCTTCCGCTCGGTCCTGGGGCTGTCGATCACCCCGCCCTACCAGACCTACGTCCTCTACGAGGTCTACGTGACCCCCGGCCTCTGCGCGATGATCCAGCTCTTCAACGGGATGCAGTCGTCGCTGTCGATGGTCTACGACCGCGAGACCGGGGCGATGCGGACCCTGCTGGTCAGCCCCTGGCCGCGCTGGTTCCTGCTGGGGTCCAAGCTCGTCGCCGGGGTGATGGTCTCGATCCTGCAGGTCTACGCCTTCCTCGCCATCGCCTGGCTCTGGGACGTGCGCCCGCCGGTCCTCGGCTATCTCGCCGTGCTGCCGGCGCTGGTGCTGTCGGGGCTGATGCTCGGGGCGCTGGGTCTGTTCCTGTCCTCGGCCATCCGCCAGCTCGAGAACTTCGCCGGGGTGATGAACTTCGTCATCTTCCCGATGTTCTTCGCCTCGACCGCGCTCTACCCGCTGTGGCGGATGCGGGAATCCTCGACGCTGCTGCACGACATCTGCGCCATCAACCCCTTCACCCATGCGGTGGAGCTGATCCGCTTTGCGCTTTACCTCGAGGTCAACTGGCTGTCCCTTGGGGTCGTGGCGGGATGCCTTGCGGTGTTCTTTCTGGGCGCGGTGGCGATGTATGACCCGGCCCGCGGCCCCGGCGCCCGCCGGAAGGGAGGGGGATGATGCGACGCAGTTTCATGGCGGCTCTCGTGGCGCTGGCGCCTATTGGGGCGATGGCCGCGCAGGCGACGCCCGACTGGCCCTGCATCCAGCCGCGCCAGCCGCATCTGTCGCTGGGGCAGGTCTGGACCGGCCCGCAGCCCGACGCGGGGACCGAGGCGCTGGCCGCCTCAACCGAAATCGCCGCGCTGGCCGACCGGCTGGCGCAGCGCCGCCTGCCCGTGACGGATGCCGAGGCCGAGATTGCCGCCTTCGCCGAGGGCCGGGACCCCGCGGCGCGCACCGCCCTGATGCAGGCGCTGTTCGAGCGCATCGACCGGCAGCGCAGCCTGCTGATGGACGGCATCTCGCGCTATGGCCACAAGCAGGTGGCGCTGGCCGCGCAGGTGCAGGCGCGCCGCGCGCGGATGGCCACGCTCGAGGCCGCGGACAAGCCCGATTTCGACGCCATCGACGCCGAGGAAAAGGCGCTCGACTGGGACCAGCGGGTGTTCACCGACCGCCAGCAGAGCCTGACCTATGTCTGCGAGACGCCGGTGATCCTGGAACAGCGGCTGTTCGCGCTGGGCCGGGCGCTGGCTGCGGGCCTGCCGCCCGAGTGAGCGGCGAGGCAGCGCGCGGATGAACAGGTGACGCGCGGGGCGGCGCAGGATAACGTGGGACGAGGGGCGCCCGCCGCGGCGCCGCCGACGAGGGAGCGTGCGATGACCAGACTGACCTATCCGCTGCTCGCCCTGCTGCTGGCCGGGGCGCCGGCGCTGGCGCAGAGCGTCTCGACCTACAGCGTGCCGATCACCGCGCCGCCCGCGGACCTCGCCCCGCCCCCGGCGGTCACGGCGACGCAGGAGATCCCGAAACCCCCCGCCGTGACGGCGACCACCCCGGCGGCTGCGCCGGCTGCATCCCTTGCCGCGGCCGAGACCCCGGCTCCGGCCGCCTCGGATGGCCTGAAGGCCGACCTCGCCCCGCCGCCGGCGGTGGCCGCGGCGCAGGCCGACGCGGGCGCAGGCTCCGTCGCCCCGCCGCCCGAGGTCACCGGCGCGACCGCCCCCGGCATGACCGCCGAGGGCGTCCCGACCGAGCCCGTCCAGACCCCGACCCCCGCCACCACGCAAGAGGCGCTGGCCGCCCCGGTCCCCGACGCGGCCCAACCTGCCGCGGCGACGGCCTCGGAACAGCCCGGCCCGCAGGCTTCGGCGACCGACGGCACCGCGACCGCCACGGCGACCACGCCCGCGGGCGTCGCGCCCGACACCCCCGCCGTGACCACGCCCGACGGCCAGCAGGTCGCCGCCGGCTCGTCCGCCGCAGCGGCCATCCAGCCGCCGTCGGGCCAGGCGACCGCCGGGGCCGAGCAGCAGGACGCGACCGCCGGCGCCGCCGCCTCGGG
>NZ_JBHMQU010000028.1:0-18699 GCF_042435015.1 Paracoccus panacisoli
CTGCCGCCGCCGGCGCCGCCGCCGGGGCTGCCGCGGCCGGCTTCGCCTCGGCGGCAAAGGTCTTGGCCTCGGGGCCAAACCACTTGCCGATCAGCGCGTCGAGGCTGCCGTCGGCCTTCATCTCCTCGATGGCCTTGTCGAACCGCGCCTTCAGCTCGGTGTCGGACTGGCGCATCCCGATGCCGATGCCTTCGCCCAGCGAAACGTTGTCCTGGCCGGTGACCCACACCAGCTCGCCGTTCGAATCCTTCATGAACGGGGCAAGGAAGTCCTTGTCGGCGAAGACCGCGTCGGCCTCGCCGTTGCGGACCGCGGCGATGGTCTCCTCGCCGGTGGCGAACTCGACCAGCGTGGCGCCGGTCTCGGCCACGTGGGCGGCCTGGATGGTGTTGGTCTGCGCCGAGACGGTGCCGTTGATGTCGGCATCGGCGGTCTTGGCGAGATAGGCCGAGGGCGGCGGCGGGGTGTAGGCTTCCGAGAAGGCGATCGACTTCTTGCGCTCGTCGGTGATGTTCATGCCGGCCATGATGGTGTCATAGTTCGACGCCACCAGGTTCGGGATGATCGAATCCCAGTCGTTCTTGACCCAGGTGCACTGGGCGTCGATCTTTTCGCACAGCGCGTTGCCGAGCTCGATCTCGAACCCGTCGAGCTGGCCCTTGTCGTTGACGAAGTTGTAGGGAGGATAGGCGCCCTCGGTCCCCATCCGCAGGTTCTCGGCCATGCCCATCCCAGCGGTCAGGGCCAGCACGGCCCCGGCAAGCATCAGTTTCTTCATCACTCTCTCCTGTCGGTCGTGTTGTCTCAGGCGGCCATGGTCGCGCTGAGGAATTGGCGCAGCCGGTCCGTCCGGGGTGCGCGGAAAACCTGTTCGGGCGGGCCCTCTTCCTCGACCCGGCCCTTGTGCAGGAAGAGGACGTGGTCGCTCACGTCCGCCGCCAGCCGCATGTCGTGGGTCACGAGGATCATCGTCCGGTGCTCGGCGGCGAGGTCCTTGATGACCTTCACCACCTCCTGCTGCAGCTCGGGGTCGAGCGCGCTGGTCGGTTCGTCGAAGAGCAGCGCGCGCGGCTCCATGCAGAGCGCGCGGGCGATGGCGGCGCGCTGCTGCTGGCCGCCCGAAAGCTGCGCGGGCCACGCCTCGGCCTTGTCGCCGATCCCCACCTTATCGAGCAGCGAACGCGCCCGCGCCTCGACCTCGGCCGGGCGCTGGCCCAGCACCGTCACCGGCGCCTCCATCACGTTCTGCAGGACGCTGAGATGGGACCACAGGTTGAACTGCTGGAACACCATCGCGAGGTTGGTGCGCAGCCGGCGCACCTGCGCCCGGTCGGCGGGCTGGCGGGCGGGGCCGTCGCTGGTCCAGCGCACCGGCTCACCCTCGATCACGATCTCGCCGCGCTGGCTGATCTCAAGCAGGTTGCAGCAGCGCAGCAACGTCGATTTCCCCGACCCCGACGAGCCGATGAGCGTGACCACATGGCCGCGCGGCGCGGTCAGGTCGACGCCCTTCAGCACCTCGAGCGCGCCATAGGCCTTGTGCAGCCCGTTGATGCGGATGACCGGCGCCGCATCGGCAGCGGGGGCGGTGCCGGGTGGGGCGGGGGATGGCGAGGGAATGGCGGGCGTCATGATCCGCCCATCTGGCGCAAAGCCGGGATGAAATGCAACGGGTTCGTGGCCGTGCCGGACGCGCCTCGGGCGGTCAGCTCAGGCCTCCGCCCTCGACCGACTGGCGGGCCAGCGCGCTGTCCACATCGTTGACGCCCAGAAGGCTCGCCGCCAACCGGATCGCGGATTCCTCGGCCGCGCCGCGCGGCCCGTCGGTCAGCGCCACCGACCACATCGCGGCGATGACCGAGCGGCGCTGGTCGAGCGGGATCCGCTCCTTCACCGCGCGGGTGAAGCGGACGGTGTCGGGGGCCTCGGCCTCGAGCATCTCGGCCGCCGCCCGCCGGTCCGAGGCGAGCGCCGGCGTCAGCCCCTGCCGTCGCCCGAGCAGCGCGTCGATCCGGGCCTTTTCCGCCTGCGTGTAGTGGTTGTCGGCCCGCGCGATCCGCACCAGCAGCGCCGCGACGGCCATTTCGGCGTCATCCGCCGAAAGCCCGGTCTCGGGCGGCGTCTCACCAAACAGCCGTGGCAGCAGATTCCTGAACATGGGCCGAGTATCCAACGCGTCCGCGGCGGTTGCAACATGATGAAGGTCAACGGCTTCAACCGCCCGCGGCGCGACGCGGGACGGGCGCGCGGAACCTGCGTCAGGCGCCCGCGGCGGGATCGTCCCAGCCGTCCACGATCACCACGTCCGCCTGGCTGCACGGGCGGCGCAGGGCGAGCGCCGCCTGATACTCGGCGCTCGCATAACAGGCCTCGGCGTCGGCGCGGCTGGCGAACTCGATCACCACCGTGCGCGGGCGCGCCGTGCCCTCGACCACCGACTGCGGCCCGCCGCGGACGAGGAACCGGCCGCCGAAGCGGGCAAAGGCCGCGCCGTTGGCGGCCCGGTAGGCCTCATACCCCTGCGGGTCATCGACGGTGACGTGGGCGACCCAGTAGGCTTTGGGCATCAGTATTTCTCGGGCACGTAGAGCTCGCGCGGCAGCGTGTCGCGCTCGTAATCCGGGTTGAACACCCGGTCCGGCAGGCTGATCGGCTCATGCGCGATGTCGGTATAGGGGATCAGCCCCAGCAGGTGGCTGATGCAGTTGAGCCGCGCGCGCTTCTTGTCGTTGCCCGGGACGATGTACCACGGCGCCTCGGGGATCGAGGTACGCTCGAGCATCTCCTCCTTGGCCTTGGTGTAGGATTCCCAGCGCACCCGGGACTGCAGGTCCATCGGCGACAGCTTCCACTGCTTGAGCGGGTCGTGGATGCGCATGAGGAAGCGCATCTGCTGTTCCTCGTCGGTGATCGAGAACCAGTATTTCACCAGCCGGATGCCCGAGCGGACGAGCATCCGCTCGAACTCCGGGACGTCCTGGAAGAACTGCTCTACCTGCGGCTCGTCGGCGAAACCCATGACCCGCTCGACGCCGGCGCGGTTGTACCAGCTGCGGTCGAAGAGCACGATCTCGCCCCCCGCCGGCAGGTGCGGGACGTAGCGCTGGAAGTACCACTGGGTCTTCTCGCGGTCCGAGGGCGCCGGCAGCGCCACCGTGCGCACCACGCGCGGGTTCAGCCGCTGGGTGATGCGCTTGATCACGCCGCCCTTGCCGGCGCTGTCGCGGCCCTCGAAGAGCACGACGACCTTTTCCTTCGAGTGGCTGACCCAGTCCTGCAGCTTGATCAGCTCGGACTGCAGGCGCAGCAGCTCGGTGTAGTAGATCTGGCGGGGCAGGGGGTTCGGATGCATCTCCTTGTAGGCGGCGGCGATCTGCCGGGGCAGCATCGCGTCCTCAAGGTCGAGCTCGAAATCCTCGTCGAGGCCTTCGTCGATGGCGAGCATGTCGAAATCGGTGGTCATCGTCGGTCCCTGTCATGGCGCGGCAGTTGGCCGGATCATGCGAAGCTTTCGCCGGCGGCGCAACCGGGCGGCGCGGGGCGGCGCCACTGGCGCGGGCGAGGCGCGGGGCGGCATTTTGCCGCGCGGGAGTGGGGGGGCCGGGTGGTGGCGATGGGTTGGCGTCGGGCAGCGGGCAAAGCCGAAATCTTCAGGAAGAATGCTGGGGCTCTTTCCGGTGTCGAGAGGCGCAACGGTCGACCTCCGCCGGGAGCATCTCGGCACGGGGGCACGCCGAGGGGCACGGCACACGCAAGTGGCGCCGGATACTTTTAACACTGGACCGGGCTGCCCAGAACATGAGCCATCCGGCGAGCGGCCCGCCTTCGTCAGCAAGGCCGACAACACGCGGAGTGCCGGATAATACATGGTCGCACGGTCAATCGCCGGGACGCTGAGGGCATCCCATCCGCGCCAAGCCGCGGGCAGCGACATCCGCATCAACTCACCGAGGTGATCCGGTTCGTGGCTCGGGAAGACCCTCCCACGGACTGACATCGGACAAGCGTTCGCTTGCGGCCGGCGATGGTCGGTTGCCGCGATTGGAGCCGCCGACCGCGTGGGCCGACCCACCCGCCGCGATGCTTGCCGCCATCACCTTAAATGCGGCGACAGTCCCGTAGCAAGACGCCGAAACGCGAGAGGCTCCCCACTCACCGTGGTAGGACGCCCGGCTAAGCACCAACCCAGCCCGGCAGCGCCAGCCCGCCCCGGCCGGGTCCTTCTTCGGCTCGGCGTGTATGTGCAGCGGCTTGGCGGCGGGGTTGTCCACCGCCTCCTCGTTGACCGCCACCTCGGTCACGCTGCTCAGCTCCGGCCTGGCACCTAGGCAGGTCGCCGCCTTAGCGCCGCTAACTCCGCGGCGGCCGGATCTTTCTTCGGCTTGGCGTGGATCTGCAGCGGCTTGAGTTAGGGTTAACCACTGCTTCCTAGTTCACCACCAGATCAGTCACGATGCCCCCCGCCGGCAACTCGACCATCGGGTCGAGCAGGCTGTCCCACGGTATGACACCGGCCAAGCGTTCGCGCGCGTTCTCCCATTTTGGTCGCCGCGACCGGCGCCACCGGTCCATCGGGGCCCACTCCCCACCGCGATGCTTGCCGCGGTCGCCCAATGCGGCGCGATAGCCTCGTAGCGAGCAGTCGAAACGCAAGAGGCGCCACCGAAACGAAAGAGGCGCCGGCAAAAGGAAAGAGGCGCCAGCGCCAAGCAAGAGGCGCCCCCCACTCACCGTGGCAGGGCGCCCCCGATCGACACCAGACCCAGACCCCCGCCTTACCCCGCGGCGGCAGGCTCCTTCTTCGGCTCGGCGTGGATCTGCAGCGGCTTGGCGGCGGGGTTGTCCACCGCCTCCTCGTTCACCACCACCTCGGTCACGCTGCCCAGACCCGGCAGCTCGAACATCGAGTCGAGCAGGATGTCCTCCATGATCGAGCGCAGGCCGCGGGCGCCGGTCTTGCGCTTGATCGCCCGCCGCGCGATCGCCTTGAGGGCGTCGTCGGTGAAGGTCAGCTTCACGTCCTCGAGGTCGAAGAGCCGCTGGTACTGCTTGACCAGCGCGTTCTTGGGCGCGGTCAGGATGGTGATCAGCGCCTCCTCGTCGAGGTCGGTCAGCGTGGCGATCACCGGCAGGCGGCCCACGAACTCGGGGATCAGCCCGAACTTGAGCAGGTCCTCGGGCTCGAGCTGCTTGAAGAGCTCGCCCACCCCGCGCTCATCATTGTCCTTGACCGAGGCGCCAAAACCGATCGCAGTACCCTTGTTGCGCTGCGCGATGATCCGGTCGAGCCCGGCGAACGCGCCGCCGCAGATGAACAGGATGTTGGTGGTGTCGACCTGCAGGAACTCCTGCTGCGGATGCTTGCGGCCGCCCTGCGGGGGCACCGAGGCGACCGTCCCCTCCATGATCTTCAACAGCGCCTGCTGCACCCCCTCGCCCGAGACGTCGCGGGTGATCGAGGGGTTGTCGGACTTGCGGGTGATCTTGTCGACCTCGTCGATGTAGACGATGCCGCGCTGCGCCCGCTCGACGTTGTATTCCGACGCCTGCAGCAGCTTGAGGATGATGTTCTCGACATCCTCGCCCACATAGCCGGCTTCGGTCAGCGTGGTCGCATCCGCCATGGTGAACGGCACGTCCAAGATCCGTGCCAGCGTCTGCGCCAGCAGCGTCTTGCCGCAGCCGGTCGGGCCGATCAGCAGGATGTTCGACTTCGCCAGCTCGATGTCGGTCTTCGACGAGTGGTTCAGCCGCTTGTAGTGGTTGTGCACGGCCACCGCGAGCACGCGCTTGGCGTGCTCCTGCCCGATCACGTAGTCGTCGAGCACCGCCATGATCTCGCGCGGGGTCGGCACCCCGTCGCCCGACTTGAGCCCCGAGGACTTCGTCTCCTCGCGGATGATGTCCATGCACAGCTCGACGCATTCGTCGCAGATGAACACGGTCGGGCCCGCAATGAGCTTGCGGACCTCGTGCTGGCTCTTGCCGCAGAAGCTGCAGTAGAGCGTGTTCTTGCTGTCACCGCCGGGCTGGTTGGCCATCGTCGTCGTCCTCGTTCGTCAGATGCCCTGCGGCCGTGGCCCCGGGGTTCGTCGTCTAGCCGTCCCCTCGCCGGGCCCGCGGGCTGCGCCCAACGCCCGGTCCGGATGCGTCCGCCCATGTTAGGCAGCCCGCGCGGCGGTCACAATCCCGCATTTCCGTCGCAATCGACCGGTCGCACCGCGCGGCGCGCCCGGCCGCGGGACCTCACGTCTCCGGCACCGCCTTGCCGCGGTCGGCCAGGATGTCGTCGATCAGGCCCCAGTCCTTCGCCTCTTCCGGCGACATGAACCGGTCGCGCTCGAGCGCCGCCTCGACCTCTTCCAGCGTCCGGCCGGTGTGCTTGACGTAGATCTCGTTCAGCCGCTGCTTCAGCTTCGACGTCTCCTGCGCATGGATCAGGATATCCGAGGCCGTGCCCTGGAACCCGCCCGAGGGCTGGTGGACCATGATCCGGCTGTTGGGCAGCGAGAAGCGCTGCCCCTTCTCGCCCGCGGCGAGCAGCAGCGAGCCCATCGACGCCGCCTGGCCGATCACCAGCGTCGAGATCCGCGGCCGGATGTACTGCATCGTGTCGTAGATCGAGAGCCCCGCGGTCACGTACCCGCCGGGGCTGTTGATATACATCGAGATGTCCTTGTTCGGGTTCTCGGCCTCGAGGAACAGAAGCTGCGCGCAGGCGAGCGTCGCCATCCCGTCATGCACCGGCCCCGACAGAAAGATGATCCGCTCTTTCAGCAGGCGCGAGAAGATGTCGTAGGCGCGCTCGCCGCGCGACGTCTGTTCGACCACCATCGGGACGAGCGTGTTCATGTAGAATTCTGCCGGATCGTGCATCTCGCGCCTGTCGTCCCTGCCGTTGCCTGATGTGTGTCTCGAATCGCCGCTGGTCCCGGCCCTGAGGGACCTTTCATAGGGGCGAAAGGTTGACAGAGTCTTAGTTACGGGCAACGTCCGCCGCAAGGGACCGGGGATTTCCGTGATGCTGCTGATGGTAGGCCTGGGCAATCCGGGCGCGAAATATGCGGGCAACCGCCACAATGTCGGCTTCATGGCGCTGGACCGGATCGCCGCCGATCACGGATTCTCGCCGTGGAAGTCGCGCTTCCAGGCGCTGACGGCCGAGGGGCGACTGGGTGAGGCGCGGGTCACGCTGCTCAAGCCGCAGGGCTTCATGAACCTCTCGGGCCAGGCGGTGGGCGAGGCGATGCGCTACCTCAGGCTCACCCCGGGCGAGGTCGTCGTGCTGCACGACGAGCTGGACCTCGCCCCGGGGCGGGTGCGGGTCAAGCAGGGCGGCGGGCACGCCGGCCACAACGGGCTGCGCTCGATCCACCAGCACATCGGCGAGGCCTATGGCCGCGTCCGCATCGGCATCGGCCACCCCGGCCACAAGGACCGGGTCGCGGGCTACGTGCTCTCGGACTTCGCCAAGGCCGAAGAGGCGATGCTCGACGACCTGCTGCGCGGGATCTCGGACGGCGCGCCGGCGCTGGCCGCAGGCGACGGCGCCCGGTTCCAGAACGCCGTCGCCGCCCGCACCTCGCCGCCGCGCAACAGCGGCACCCGCCCTGCGCCGGCGCCTGCGTCTGCGCCCGCCGCAGCCCCCGCCGCATCCCCCGCCGCGCCGCCTTCGCCGGAGCCCGAGCCCGACCTCGCCAGCCGGCTGCGCGCCCTCACAGATCGCTTTCGCTGAACGCTTCCCTGCGCCAATATCCCGGGGTCCGGGGCAGCGCCCCGGTCCGGCCGCCGCAACCCGCGCCGCCCTCACCGGAAAGGACAGACGATGGAGCCTTCGCGCAACGTCCTCGGCACGCGGCTCGAGCCGTGCTCGACCGACCCGCTCACCGGCTTCTATCGCAACGGCTGCTGCGACACGGGGCGCGAGGACGCGGGCAGCCACACCGTCTGCGTGATCGTCACGGCCGAGTTCCTGGCGCTCTCGAAATACCTCGGCAACGACCTTTCGACCCCGCGGCCCGAGTACCGCTTTCCCGGCCTCAAGCCCGGCGACCGCTGGTGCCTCTGCGCCGCGCGGTTCCTGCAGGCGGCGCAGGAATATGCCGCCCCGCAGGTGGTGCTCGAGGCCACCCACATCCGCGCGACCGACGTCGTGCCGCTGGAACTGCTGCGCGCCCATGCGGTTGAGCGGGACCGCTGACGGCGGCTCAACTCTGCCGCCCAAGCCCTTGACCGACAAGGAGATCGCCATGACCCGCCTCGCCCTTGCCGCAGTGCTCTCGCTGCTTCCGCTGACCGCCACGGCCGCCGACCCGCTGGCCGACGGCACCCGGATCCGCCCCGAGGATGCCGCCCGGCTCGAGGCGCTCGACCGCGCGACCGGGGCGGCGCTGCGCCAGGCGCTGGGGCAGGGCAGCGCCGCCCAGGCGGCCGACGCGGCCGACACGCTGCGCAGCGCGGCGCTGGCTGCCACGCCCGAGGCGCTCATCGGCGACTGGTCCTGCCGGATGACCAAGATCGGCGGGTTGCAGGCGTCGGTCAGCTATCCGCCCTTCCGCTGCGCCATCACCCGCGACGGCACCGCGCTGCGCTTCGAGAAGCTGACCGGCTCGCAGCGCACGAGCGGCACGCTGCACCATGACGGCGGTGTCTGGGTCTACCTCGGCTCGACCTTCGTCGCGGGCGAGGCGCCGCGCCCCTATGCCGACTTCCCCGACGACATGGACACCCAGGGCACCGAGACGCTGCCCGATGTGGGCGTGCTCGAGCCGATCGACGCCGACCGGGCGCGCATCCTCTTTCCGCTGCCCTACCGCGAGTCGGTGCTGAACGTCCTCACGCTCACCCGCTGACGGGACACCGGCAACGGCGGGCGACCGAGGCTCAGCCCTCGATCGCCACGCCCAGGTGACGGGCGACGGTGAAGATGTCCTTGTCGCCGCGCCCCGAGAGGTTGACCACGATCAGGTGCTCGCGCGGCAGCTCGGGCGCGATCTTGGCCACATGGGCCAGCGCGTGGGCGGGCTCGAGCGCCGGGATGATCCCTTCCGTCTCGCAAAGCTGGGTAAAGGCCGCCAGCGCCTCGCTGTCGGTGACGCTCACATATTCGGCCCGGCCCATGTCCCTCAGCCACGCGTGCTCGGGGCCGATGCCCGGATAGTCGAGCCCGGCCGAGATCGAGTGCCCCTCGAGGATCTGCCCCTCGTCGTCCTGCAACAGATACGTGCGGTTGCCGTGCAGCACGCCGGGCCGCCCGCCGGTGAGGCTGGCGCAGTGCTGCATCGTCTCGTCCACGCCCTTGCCGCCGGCCTCGACCCCGATGATCCGCACCTCGCGGTCGTCGAGGAAGGGGTGGAAGAGCCCCATCGCGTTCGACCCGCCGCCGATTGCGGCGATCACCGTGTCGGGCAGGCGTCCCTCGGCCTCCATCACCTGCGCCTTCGTCTCGCGGCCGATGACGGTCTGGAAATCCCGCACCATGCCCGGATAGGGGTGCGGCCCCGCCACCGTGCCGATGCAGTAGAAGGTGTCGCGCACGTTCGTCACCCAGTCGCGCAGCGCGTCGTTCATCGCGTCCTTGAGCGTCCCGCGCCCCGAGCGCACCGGCACCACCTCGGCGCCCAGAAGCTTCATGCGGAACACGTTGGGCTGCTGGCGCTCGACGTCGTGGGCGCCCATGTAGACGACGCATTTCAGCCCGAACTTGGCGCAGACGGTGGCCGTCGCCACCCCGTGCTGGCCGGCGCCGGTCTCGGCGATGATCCGGGTCTTGCCCATCCGGCGGGCGAGCAGGATCTGCCCCAGCACGTTGTTGATCTTGTGGCTGCCGGTGTGGTTCAGCTCTTCGCGCTTGAGATAGACCGTGGCGCCGCCCAACCGCTCGGTCAGCCGGTCGGCGCGATAGAGCGGCGAGGGACGGCCGACATAGTTGCGCCACAAATCGTCCATCTCGGCGGCGAAGGCCGGGTCGTTGCGGGCCCGGCCGTATTCCGCCTCAAGGTCGAGGATCACCGGCATCAGCGTCTCGCTGACGAAGCGGCCGCCGAAGATGCCGAAGCGGCCCTGTTCGTCGGGGCCCGACATGAAGCTGTTGACGAGATCCTGGGCCATGCGCGCGCTCTCCTGGCTGGGCCGCGCGCCAAGGGGCAGAGGGGCGCGGGGCTAGAGGGTCTTCTTAAATCCGATGTGCGAGGGCGTAAACCCGAGCCGCTGGTAGAAGCGCTGCGCATCCGTCCGCGCGGCGTTGGTGGTGAACTGCAGGAGCGTCGCACCCCCGGCGCGCGCCCGCGCCTCGGCATCCGCGATCAGCGCCGCGCCGAGGCCCCTGCCGCGGCGTTCGGCGGCGACGCGGACCCCCTCGATCTGCGCCCGCCGCGCGGCCGAGAGCGACAGCCCGCTGATCAGCGTGATCTGGTAGCAGGCGACTACGCGGCCCTCGGCCTCGGCGACGATCAGGCGGTTGTCGCCCTCGCGCTGCATGGCGTCGAAGGCGGCGAGATAGGGGGTGAGGTCGGTGCCCTCGCGCCCGCGTCCGAACACGTCGTCGGCGAGCAGCGCCACCACAGCCGCGACATCGGCGCGGGTGGCCTCGCGCCACACGGGCGGGACAGGGGTCATGGAGACCCGGCGCCGGCCTCGGCCGCCGCATCCGCCCCGGCGGCGCGGGCAAAGGCGCGTATCAGGTCCGCGTCCTTGACGCCGGGCGCGCTCTCGACCCCGGACGAGACGTCCACGGCCGGCGCGCCCGTCAGGCGGATCGCCTCGGCCACGTTGTCCGGCGTCAGCCCGCCGGCCAGCATCCACGGCTTGAGGAACCGCCGCCCGACCAGCAGCCGCCAGTCGAAGGCAAGCCCGTTGCCGCCCGGCAGCGCTGCCCCCGGCGCGGGCTTGGCATCGACCAGCAGCAGGTCAGCCACCAGCCCGTAATCCCAGAGCCGGTCCAGATCGGCGGGCGCCGCGATCCCCACCGCCTTCATCACCGGCAGCCCGGTGCGCGCCCGCACCTCGGCCACCCGCGCCGGGGTCTCGCCCCCGTGCAGTTGCACGATGTCGAGCGGCACCTCGGCCAGCACCGCCGCAAGCGCCTCATCCGAGGGGTCCACGAACAGCCCCACGCGCGCCAGTTCCTCGGGCATGGCGCGGGCGAGGGCGGCAGCGCGCGGCACATCGAGATGACGCGGCGAGCGGGGGAAGAACACGAGGCCCCCGAAGCGCGCCCCCGCCGCGGCGGCGGCGGCGGCATCCTCGGCGCGGGTCAGGCCGCAGATCTTGACGGCGGCGCTCATCGGGCGCGGACTGCAGGGTCGTTGCGGGTCACGCCCTCAGCGCCGGACCAGCGCCGGCGCATTGGGGGTGACGGGGGTCGTGGCGGTCGGCGCCGCAGCGGTCCCGACCAAACGGCGCGGCGCATCCAGAATCGCCAGCACCTCGTCGCGCGGGGCGGCGTGGGTGGTGCGCAGCCCGCCCACCTCGCGCTCGAGCCGGGTCAGCTCATGCGCGCGGCGCGCCGATTCCTGGCGCAGATGCGCCTCGCGCATCCATTCCCACACCAGCCCGAGCAGCATCCCGATCAGCAGCGACAGCAGGATGACAAGGAACAGCGGCATCCGCGCCGCCCAGCCGCCGCCGAAATAGGCATCGAGCTGGCCCGGGAACAGCCCGACCGTCACCAGCTGGCGGTTGGCCAGCGCCACCGTCAGCAGCGCCAACGCCAGCACCGCGACAAAGATCATGCGAAGATAGCGCATCCCGAACTCTCCGATTCATTCCGGCCCCGGACGCGCATCGCGCCGCGCGGGCGCCCAAGAGCTGATCCGACAGGACTTGCCGCGCTCAGCCGTCGCTGTCCAGCCCGTTCAGCCGATCCCGCAGCAGCTTGCCGGTCTTGAAGAACGGGACGTGCTTCTGCTCGACCTCGACCGCCTCGCCGGTGCGCGGGTTGCGGCCCATGCGGGCGTCGCGCTTCTTGACCGAGAACGCGCCGAAGCCGCGCAGCTCGACCCGGTCGCCGCGGGCCATCGCCCCGGTGATCTCGTCAAAGACGGTGGCCACGATCCGTTCGACGTCGCGCCGGACCAGATGCGGGTTCTCGTCGGCGATCTTCTGGATCAGTTCGGACCGTATCATCGTTGCAAAACCCGTCATGCCTGGAACTGGGGGGCGAGGGTCCATGAGCTGCACCATGGACCGGCGCCGAGACTTGTCGCCCAACGCCGCGTCTCGGCTAAAGGTTGCAGAGGTTTCGCGCAACCCGCTGCCGCTGCACATGAAATGGCCGCCCCCACGCGAGGCGGGGGCGGCCGGTGTCTTCCGTCCGAGCCTCGGCTCAGCCGCGCGACTTCAGCGCCGCGCCGAGGATGTCGCCCAGCGACGCGCCCGAATCGGACGAGCCATACTGCTCGACGGCCTCTTTCTCTTCGGCGATCTCGCGCGCCTTGATCGACAGGCCCAGACGACGGGTCTTGGTGTCGATGTTGGTCACGCGGGCGTCGACCGTATCACCGACCGAGAAGCGCTCGGGGCGCTGGTCCTGACGGTCGCGGGCCAGATCCGAACGGCGGATGAACGACTTGACGCCGTTGTACTCCACCTCGATCCCGCCGTCCTCGATCGCCGTCACCGTGACCGACACGACCGAACCGCGCTTCACGCCGTCCACGGCCTCGGTCATGGTGTCGTTCTCGAGCGCCTTGATCGACAGGCTGATGCGCTCCTTGTCGGTGTCGACCTCCTGCACCACGGCCCGGACGACGTCGCCCTTGCGGTAGTTCTGGATCGCATCCTCGCCGCGCTGGTCCCACGACAGGTCCGACAGGTGCACCATGCCGTCGATGTCGCCGTCGAGGCCCACGAACAGACCGAACTCGGTGATGTTCTTGACCTCGCCCTCGATCTGGGTGCCGGCCGGGTGGGTTTCGGCGAACACTTCCCACGGGTTGCGCATGGTCTGCTTGAGACCCAGCGACACGCGGCGCTTCTGCTCGTCGATCTCCAGCACCATGACGTCCACCTCCTGCGAGGTCGAGACGATCTTGCCGGGGTGCACGTTCTTCTTGGTCCAGCTCATTTCCGAGACGTGGACGAGACCCTCGATCCCGGCTTCCAGCTCGACGAAGGCGCCGTAGTCGGTGATGTTGGTCACGCGGCCCTTGTGGACCGAGCCGATCGGGAACTTCTCGGCCACCGTATCCCACGGATCGGACTGAAGCTGCTTCATGCCCAGGCTGATGCGGTGGGTTTCCTTGTTGATCTTGACGACCTGGACCTTGACGGTCTCGCCGATCGACAGGATCTCGGACGGGTGGTTGACGCGGCGCCAGGCCATGTCGGTGACGTGCAGCAGGCCGTCCACACCGCCCAGGTCCACGAAGGCCCCGTATTCGGTGATGTTCTTGACCACGCCGTCCACGACCTGCCCCTCGTGCAGGTTCGAGATGACCTCGGCGCGCTGCTCGGCGCGGCTTTCCTCGAGGATCGCGCGGCGCGAGACGACGATGTTGCCCCGGCGGCGGTCCATCTTGAGGATCTGGAACGGCTGCTTGAGACCCATGAGCGGGCCCGCATCGCGCACCGGACGCACGTCCACCTGCGAGCCGGGCAGGAACGCCACGGCGCCGCCGAGGTCGACGGTGAAGCCGCCCTTGACGCGGCCGAAGATGGCGCCGTCGACGCGCTCTTCCTTGGCATAGGCCTGCTCGAGCCGGTCCCACGCCTCTTCGCGGCGGGCCTTCTCGCGGCTGATCGAGGCCTCGCCCCGGGCGTTCTCGACGCGGTCGAGATAGACCTCGACCTCGTCGCCGACCGACAGGTTGGGCTCTTCGCCGGGGGCTGCGAATTCTTTCAGATCGACGCGGCCTTCCATCTTGTAGCCGACGTCGATGATGGCCTGGCCCGCCTCGATGGCGATGACCTTGCCCTTGACGACCGAACCTTCGTCCGGGGTGTCGATTTCGAAGCTTTCGTTGAGGAGGGCTTCGAATTCCTCCATGGTCGCGGCTTTTGCCATGCGGCTGATCAATCCTTTGACGTTGTTGCGGGCCGGGCGGTTGGCTCCGCCGGTCTGGTGATTGGCAGCCCCGTGGCAACGACAAAGGGTCGCGGCAAATTGCCCGACCCGAGTTCAAGCGGCCTGTTGTGGCCCCGTCACACCATCCCGTCGCCCGGGACTAGCGCGCGTATAGCGCAGACGGGCGCGCGGGGCAAGCCGCGCTAGGCCGCGCCGGGGGGGCGCCCCGTGGCCTCGGCCGGCGGGACCACGGCGCCGCGCGGGCGGTAGACCCACAGGATCGCCAGCGCCAGCACCATCATCGCCGCGGCGGCGACGAAGGGCATCCCCGGCGCATAGATCGGGGTGCTCTCGCGGGTGAAGAAGGCAAAGATCGCCGTCATGATCAGCGGCGAGATCCCCATCGCGATCGCCGCGACCGATGACAGCACGCCCTGCAACTCGCCCTGCTGGTCGTCGCGGGCGATGTTGGACATGATCTGCTGCAGCGCCGGCCCGCCCAGCCCGGCGATGGCGGCAAGCGGGGTGAAGGCCAGCGCCAGCACCGGGTTGGCCACCACCCCGTAGAAGAGGAAGGCCACGATCTCGAGCGAGAAGCCCAGGATCACCGTCCGCCAGACCCCGAAGCGGCGGATCGCCGGGCCGACCAGCACGCCCTGCACGAAGGCCATGGCGATGCCGAAGGCCGCCAGCGACAGCCCGATGTGCAGCGGGTCCCAGCCGAAGCGCGCCTTGCCGAAGAAGCTCCACACCGCCGGATAGACATAGCCCGCGAGGTTGAAGAGCGCGAAGACCGCGAGCAGCGGGCGCAGCCCGGGCAGCCGCCCGATGGCCGCGAACGAGGCGAGCGGGTTGGCGCGCGCCCACGAGAACGGCCGGCGGATCGAGCGGGTGACCGTCTCGGGCAGCACGAACCAGCCGAAGACGAGGTTCGCCGCGGCCAGCGCGCCGGCGATCCAGAACGGCGCCCGCAGGTCGATGACCGAGGCGAGGCTGCCGATCACCGGGCCGAGCACGAACCCCACCCCGAAGGCCGCGCCGATCAGGCCGAAGTTGCGGCCCTTCTCTTCGGGCGTCGAGATGTCGGCCATGTAAGCCGCGGCGGTCGCGTGGGTGGCGGCCATGATCCCGCCGATGATCCGCCCGATCAGGATCAGCGTGACGGTGTGCGCGACCGCCAGCAGGATATAGTCCATCGTCATGACGAAGAGCGCGGTCAGCATCACCGGCCGCCGCCCGTAGGCGTCCGACAGATTGCCCACCACCGGCCCGAACAGGAACTGCATCGCCGAATAGGCGGTCCCGAGGATCCCGCCCCAGACCGCCGCCCCGGCGAGGTTCTGGCCGGTCAGCTCTTCGAGCAGGTTCGGCATGACCGGAAAGATCAGCCCCATCCCGGTCGCGTCGATCAGCACCGTGAGCAGCACGAACATCCGCGCCGCCCGCCCGCCCTTGCGGCGGAACGCGGCGCGGCGTCGGTCGGCGCGGCTGCGGGGCAGGGTGGTGGTCATGGTCGGGTAATCTGGTCGGGCGAACTGCTGGGGCAAGGGGCGGGGCGCGCGTGACGCTCTCTGCCACGCCCGGGCGGGCGGCGAAAGCCTGTTGTGGCGCGGCAGGCGCCGCGCGGGCGGCAGCGCGGGGTGCGGCTCGGCCGGTGGCTCACCACCATAAGGCCGGGTTATCGGCCCGTCAGCGCGGCGCCCGCACCTCGGCCAGCGCGTCCTCGATCTCGGCCCGCAGCGCCCGCCGCTCGGCGGGGTCAAGAAAGGCGCCCAGCTCGATCTCGCGGCTGCCGTCGGTCAAGGTCAGGTAGTCCTCGACCGGCCCGTCCCGCCGCAGCGCGAGGCGCACCCAGTAGGGGTTGGCCTGCCACACCCGGTCGGCGCGGCCCGGATCGCGGCGGGTCACGGTCAGGCGCGCGGGCTCCAGCACCACCTCTTCGCGCGTCCCGCCGTTCTGCCAGCCGTGCTGCACTCCGCGCCACAGCCCCCACAGCGCCAGCGCCGCGAACGGCAGCAGCCCCCACATCACCGCCCGCCCGATCACCGCGACGAGCGGCAGCACCAGCGCCGCCGCCGCCCCGCCCATGACCCAGACGAAGCCCTCGGGTGTCAGCGAGCGGTGGCGCCAGAGCAGCACCCGCCGGCCCTCGGCAGAGGCGGGCTGCCACTCATAGGGCATGGCCGCCCCCCGCCGCACGGCCCGCGCAGGGTCGGGTGCCCAGCGGTTCCGAAAAGCGCAGCAGATAGCCGTCGGGGTCCGCGACGATGGACTGCCGCACGCCGGTCTCGACCGCGCCGGCCCAGTACCACTTCTCCTCGACCGGCAGGGCCAGCGGATGATCCCCCAGCGGCGCCAGCAGGGGCGCGAGCGCGGGCACGCTGATCTCGAGGTTCAGGCCGCGCCCGAACGGCCGCTCGGCGGCCGTCAGGTCGGCGTCGAAGTTGCGCCCGGTCCGCAGACCGTCCAGCATCGCCTCGGCCGCCTCCGGCCCCTCGCCCAGCCGCAGCAGGGCGAACTCGTCCCCGGGGCGGTCATGGACGACCGTCCAGCCGAGCCTGAGATCGAACGCGAGCGCGGCCGGGAAATCCGACACGCTCAGCTCTGGGACCAGCGCGGGCATCCTCACCTCCGACAGAAAAACGGCCCCGGATCGCTCCGGGGCCGCTTCAACCTCAGCGCACGCTCAGTGGGCGCGGGCGTGGTCCCAGTCCTCGCGCTTGGGCAGCTGCTCGAACGTGTGCTCGGGCGGCGGCGAGGGCAGCGTCCACTCCAGCGTGTCGGCGTACTCGTTCCAGTAGTTGTTCTCGGTCACGCGCTTGCCGGCGAAGAGGGTGTAGAACACCACGCCGATGAAGAACAGGAACGAGGCGAACGACAGATAGGCGCCGATCGACGAGATGTTGTTCCAGTAGCCGAAGGCCTCCGGGTAGTCGATGTAGCGGCGCGGCATCCCCTCGCGGCCCAGGAAGTGCTGCGGGAAGAACAGCAGGTTCGAGCCGATGAACATCGCCCAGAAGTGCAGCTTGCCCGCCCACTCGGGGTACTGCCGGCCCGACATCTTGCCGATCCAGAAATACACCCCGGCGAAGATCGCATAGACCGCGCCCAGCGACATCACGTAGTGGAAGTGCGCCACGACGTAATAGGTGTCGTGATAGACCCGGTCGAGCGGCGCCTGGCTCAGCACCACGCCGGTCACGCCGCCGACGGTGAACAGGAACAGGAAGCCGAAGGCCCAGAGCATCGGCGTCTTGAACTCGATCGAGCCGCCCCACATCGTGGCGATCCACGAGAACACCTTGATGCCGGTGGGCACCGCAATCGTCATCGTCGCCAGCATGAAATAGGCCTGCTGGGTCAGCGACAGACCGGCGGTGTACATATGGTGCGCCCAGACCACGAAGCCGAGGATGGCGATCGCGGCCATCGCCAGCACCATCGGCAGATAGCCGAAGATCGGCTTGCGCGAGAAGGTGGCGATGACGTGGCTGATCACGCCGAAGCCCGGCAGGATGATCATGTAGACCTCGGGGTGACCGAAGAACCACAGGATATGCTGGTAAAGCACCGGGTCGCCGCCGCCGGCGGGGTCGAAGAAATGGGTGCCGAAGTTGCGATCCATCAGCAGCATGGTGATGGCGCCGGCCAGCACCGGCAGCGACAGCAGGATCATCCAGGCGGTGATGAACACCGACCAGGCGAACAGCGGCACCTTGAAGAGCGTCATGCCCGGGGCGCGCATGTTCAGAAAGGTGGTGATGATGTTGATCGCGCCCAGGATCGACGAGGCGCCCGAGACATGGACGGCGAAGATCGCCAGATCCATCGAATATCCGCCCTCGGTGGTCGACAGCGGCGGGTAGAGCACCCAGCCCACGCCCGAGCCCATCTGGTCGTTGCCGCCCGGCGCCAGGAGCGAGGCGACCCCGAGCGCGACGCCGGCGACGTAGAGCCAGTAGGACAGGTTGTTCAGCCGCGGGAACGCCATGTCCGGCGCGCCGATGTGCAGCGGCATGAAGTAGTTGCCGAAGCCCCCGAACAGCGCCGGGATGACGACGAAGAACATCATCAGGACGCCGTGATAGGTGATCATCACGTTCCACAGATGCCCGTTCGGGGTGCAGACCTCACCGGCCGCGGCGGGGATCAGGCGCGCCCCCTCGAGGCACATGTACTGCACCCCGGGATGCTGCAGCTCCATCCGCATGTAGACGGTGAAGCAGACCGAGATCAGCCCGACGACGCCGGCGGTGAAGAGGTACAGGACCCCGATGTCCTTGTGATTGGTGGACATGAACCAGCGGGTGAAGAACCCGCGGGTGTCATGGTGCTCACCGTGGCCGTGAACGGCGGCGTCAGCCATGCGAATGCTCTCCTCAGAATCGGACCCGGCCCGGCTGGCGTGGCCGGCGGACTCCGTTCCGGTTCTAGGTCACGAATTCGCGTGAGGCAATGCGTCCGCGCAGCGCCGGCCGCAGATAAATGCAGCGGTGCCGGCCGGCGGGCGGCAGGGAGGCGATCCGGCTCAGGTCGCGCCTCGGCTAGCCCGCGCGGGGGCAAGAGGACCGCCCCCGATGCGTCCTGCATCCGGGGCGCGCTGTCAGGTCACCCAGGCCAGCGTGGCCGAGGCGCCGGTGGGGCGGACACGAGGCCCGCCCGCCGCGGCTCAGTTCGAGGCCGGGGCCGCGGGC
>NZ_JBHMQU010000029.1:0-30624 GCF_042435015.1 Paracoccus panacisoli
GCCCGAATTGTAACCCAAGGACCGTCACCAGCCCCCAAGCAGAAAACCCATCTAGGTCCCCAGAACCAAACCGTCAAGCCCAAACCCGACAATTTCTTCCAGAACCCCGAAGAGCCGGTCCAGCCAGTCAACCCGGCCTTCCCTCCCGAGCCAGCGTCTCGCCGTCTCGGTGAAGCGGTGTTTAGAGCGAGGTTTCATACCTCGCAAGCGGTTTTTTTCAGAAAAACGTCATGCTCGTTGCAACCAACTGTTTTCAGGCCGTTTTTCTGTCA
Source organism: Paracoccus panacisoli (assembly GCF_042435015.1). Lineage (NCBI taxonomy): Bacteria > Pseudomonadati > Pseudomonadota > Alphaproteobacteria > Rhodobacterales > Paracoccaceae > Paracoccus > Paracoccus panacisoli. The sequence goes on from NZ_JBHMQU010000029.1 coordinate 273, forward strand.
CCCCACCGCGCCACCCTGCCCCACCGCACCCGCAGCGCCAGCAGAATCACCAGCCCTGCCCCCATCGTCAGCCCCCACGCCGGCCACAGTTTATGGGCCATCAGCCAATGCAGAATCGCCAGCCCGGCGGCCGGATAGATCAGCCTGTGCAGGGTTTTCCACCGACGCCCGAGCGCCCGGATCGCGCGATTCGAGGATGTCGCGGCCAGAATCGCCAGAATCACCCAAGCCGCCATGCCGATCGTCAGATACGGGCGCTTCACCACGTCGCGCAGCGCCTCGGACCACATCAGTCCCATGTCGAGCACCACCCACGCGGCCAGGTGCAGCGCCGCATAGAGGAAGGTCAGCAACCCCAGCGCGCGCCGGAACCTCACGAGGTTGATCCGTCCGAAGCGCAGGATCGGCGTCACCGACAGCGTGGCGAGCAGCAGATAGACGGCGGTCCGCCCGAGCCGGTGTTCGATCGCCGCGACCGGGTCTGGGCCGAGCCCGCCCTGCGCCAGATCCCAGCCCAGCACCGCCAGCGGCACCAGACCCAGCGCCCAGACCACCCAGACCGGGACGCGCCGCATCAGTAGTCGCGCGCCAGGTCCATGCCGGCGTAGAGCGGCGCCACCTCGTCATAACCGTTGAAGAGCCGCGTCTCGTCGCGCCCGGCCAGCAGCCCGGCGCCGATCCGCCGCTCGGTGCGCTGGCTCCACCGGGGGTGGTCCACCTTGGGGTTCACGTTGGCGTAGAACCCGTATTCGTCGGGCTGCAGGGCGTTCCAGGTGGTCTCGGGCTGGCGGTCGGTCAGGGTGATGCGGACGATGCTCTTGATCGACTTGAAGCCGTATTTCCACGGCACCACCAGCCGGATCGGGCCGCCGCTCTGCGCCGGCAGCGGCTTGCGGTAGAGCCCGGTAGCGAGGAACGTGAGCGGGTGGCGCGCCTCGTCCAGCCGCAGCGCCTCACGATACGGCCAGTCGAGCGTCTTGCGGCGCTGCCCCGGCAGTTCGTCGGGGCGATAGACGGTCTCGAAGGCGACGAAGCGGGCCTCGGACTTGACGCCGGCGCGGTCGAGCACGCCGGCGAGCGGCACCCCCTCCCACGGGACGACCATCGACCAGGCCTCGACACAGCGGAAGCGGTAGATCCGCTCTTCGCGCGCAGCCACCGGGGCGATCTCGTCCAGCGTCAGCGTGCCGGGGCGCTCGACCAGCCCGCCGATCTCGACTGACCACGGGCTCATCGTCAGCCGGTGCGCGTTCTCGGCGGGGGCCGATTTCCCCATCCCGAGCTCGACGTAGTTGTTGTACCCGGTGATGTCCTCATACGCGGTCGGCGCGTCGCCTCGGGCGAACGCCGGGGTCGCGGCAACCGCCGCCATTCCGGCGAGAAGCCCGCGCCGGTTCAGGACCAGCGCCTCGGGCGTGACATCGGACCAGCTCAGCTTCATCGGCCTACTCCCGCTGTTGCCGGGGCATCCTAGCCGAGCCGCGGCGGCGCCGTCTTCACGAACGCGAAACCGCCGCGCCCTCGGCGAGGGCGCGGCGGCGGGTATCAAGCGGTGGCCAACTCAGGCCGCCCAGCGCAGGATCGCGGCGAGGTCCTTGGCGCCCTCGGGCAGATCGCCCGCGCGGACCGCCATCACCCGGCCGCCGTTGCGCAGCACCCGCAGCGCGATCTCGTCAATCACGCCGTAGTTGCGGGCGTCGTCCACCTCGTCGAGGAACAGCACCCCGTCGTCGTCGATCGTGCCGGGCACCGTCACGTCGATGTCCACCAGCAGCGTGTCGACCGCCCCGTGGCTCGCCGCGCGGGCCACGTGCGACAGGTCGCTCGACGCACGCCCCTCGCCGAACCGTTCACCATAGAGGTCGCGCAGCTCGGCCACCTTGGCGTCCTGCAGCTTGGCGAGGATCGGGCGCGCCTCTTCGGCGAGCTGGTTGTCGGACTTCTCTTCCGGACTGCCGGAGATCGCGTCGGGGGCGATGTGGGGATAGTCGCTCGCCTGGGCGAAGAGCTCGCGCAGCGGGTCGGCGGCGGCGATGATCAGCGGCCGCGAGCTGGACTTGATGACATCCATCAGCGCCTTGTCCACGATCCGCACATACTGCCGCAGGCGGACGTTCTTGCCCTCGTCGCCGGTGATCCGCCGCGACGGCGCGCGGTCGTTCAGCGTCGTCGTCTGCAGCGCGTCGTAGGCGTCCTTGGGCAGGTTCGGCACCCGCACCTCATGTGCCTCGCCCGAGGCCGGCACCTCGATCAGCTTCACCCCGCCCTCGGCCAGCGACAGCACATAGGCGTCGTTCGAGAAGGTCGTCGCCCGCAGCAGCGGCTTCATGTGGAAGCGGTCCGAGACATGGACCTGGTCGGGGATCTTGTTGGCGAGCCGGAAGGTCCGCAGCTTGTCGGGCGTCACGAAGATCGCGAGGCTGTGGGCCTGGTGCGCCCAGAACTCCTCGTCGTCGTCGAAGTCGGCCAGCTGCTCTTCGATCGGCCAGCGGCGGCGCTTGTCGAGCCCCATCTCCTCGAGCTGGTTGATCGCCTCGCGCGCAAGGTTCTTGAGGCTGATCCGCGCCGTGTCCACCTGCTGGGTCGTGGGGGTGGTGGCCAGGTAGATCGTCACCGCTGCATCGCTGCGGGTGTCGGCCAGCCGGTTCAACTGCTCTTGCGAGGGAATATCGAGGTGGAGCATCGGGCGTCCTTTCGCGTCTTTTCCGTTATCCCCCTCGATATGGGGATCAGACGCCCTGTTTTTAACCGCCAACCCAAGGAAATATCTGTATTTTCCGATGGAACCTGACGCGGCGTCCGGACATTGAGCGACCCGCGGGACGAAAAAGCCCCGGCGCGAACGCCGGGGCTTTGAGTTCAAGCGGTCACGACGCGACCGCCGTCCCAAGCTTACTGCAGCGGCGCGCCCGCGGGCCGCTCGCCGGCGCTGCCCAGCTTGCCGCCGCTGACCCGGTTGCCCACGATCAGCCCGTCCGGTCCGGCCGACACCTTGACCGTCTGCCCGTCCAGCACCTCGCCGCCGAGCATCATCTCGGCCAGCGGGTTCTGCAGCGACCGCTGGATCACCCGCTTGAGGGGCCGTGCCCCGAACACCGGGTCATAGCCCTCGTCGGCCAGCCAGCTCATCGCCGCCTCGTCCACGTCCAGCGTGATCTTGCGGTCCGCCAGCCGCCGCTCGAGCCCGGCGAGCTGGATCTTCACGATCCCGTCCATGTTCGCCCGGCTCAGCCGGTGGAAGATGATGATCTCGTCCAGCCGGTTCAGGAACTCGGGGCGGAAGTGCGCCCGCACCGCCGCCATCACCTGCTCGCGCGCGTCCGAACTGTCGGCGCCCTCGGGCAGCTGGCTCAGCGCCTGCGCCCCGAGGTTCGAGGTCAGGATGATCAGCGTGTTCTTGAAGTCGACCTTGCGCCCCTGACCGTCGGTCAGCTGCCCGTCGTCGAGCACCTGCAACAGCACGTTGAACACGTCGGGGTGCGCCTTCTCGACCTCGTCGAACAGGATCACCTGATAGGGCCGGCGGCGGACCGCCTCGGTCAGCACGCCCCCCTCGTCATAGCCGACATAGCCGGGCGGCGCCCCGATCAGGCGGCTGACCGAGTGCTTCTCCATGAACTCGCTCATGTCGACGCGCACCATCGCGCTGTCGTCGTCGAACATGTATTCGGCGATCGCCTTGGTCAGCTCGGTCTTGCCGACACCCGTCGGGCCGAGGAACAGGAAGCTGCCCAGCGGCCGCTTGGGGTCGTTCAGCCCCGCCCGCGCCCGCCGCACGGCCTGCGACACCGCCATCACCGCGTCGTTCTGACCGATGACGCGCTGGCCCAGCACCTCCTCCATCTTGAGAAGCTTGTCGCGCTCACCTTCCATCAGCTTGCTGGTCGGGATGCCGGTCCAGCGCTCGACCACCTCGGCGATCTGCTCGGGGCGCACGGCCTCTTCGACCATCGGCCCTTCGGTCGGGTTCTCGGCCTCGCCCAGCTGCCGCTCGAGCGAGGGGATGATGCCGTAGCTCAGCTCACCCGCGCGGGCGAGGTTGCCCTCGCGCTTGGCCTGCTCAAGCTCGGCGCGCGCCCGGTCCAGCTGCTCCTTGATCTGCCGCCCGCCTTCCAGCTTGTCGCGCTCGGCCTGCCAGCGCGCCGTCATCTCGGCCGACCGCTCCTGCAGGTTCGACAGATCCTTCTCGAGCCGCTCGAGCCGGTCGCGGCTCGCCTGGTCGTCCTCTTTCTTCAGCGCCTCGGCCTCGATCTGCATCTGCAGGATCTGCCGGTCGAGCGCGTCGAGCTCCTCGGGCTTGCTGTCCACCTCCATCCGCAGGCGCGAGGCCGCCTCGTCCACAAGGTCGATGGCCTTGTCCGGCAGGAAGCGGTCGGTGATGTAGCGATGCGACAGCACCGCCGCCGACACGAGCGCCGCGTCGCTGATCCGCACCCCGTGGTGCAGCTCGTACTTCTCCTTGATGCCGCGGAGGATCGAGATCGTGTCCTCGACCGTCGGCTCCTCGACCATCACCGGCTGGAAGCGCCGGGCCAGCGCCGCGTCCTTCTCGATGTACTTGCGGTATTCGTCCAGCGTCGTGGCGCCCACGCAATGCAACTCACCCCGCGCCAGCGCCGGCTTGATCAGGTTCGCGGCGTCCATCGCGCCATCGGTCTTGCCCGCGCCGACGAGGACGTGCAGCTCGTCGATGAACAGGATGATCTCGCCGGCCGCGGCTTCGATCTCCTTGAGGATCGCCTTCAGCCGCTCCTCGAACTCGCCGCGGTATTTCGCCCCGGCGATCAGCGCGCCCATGTCCAGCGCCATCAGCTTCTTGTTGCGCAGGGATTCCGGCACGTCCCCGTTCACGATCCGCAGCGCGAGGCCCTCGGCGATCGCGGTCTTGCCCACGCCGGGCTCCCCGATCAGCACCGGGTTGTTCTTGGTCCGACGGCTCAGCACCTGCATGGCGCGGCGGATTTCCTCGTCGCGGCCGATGATCGGGTCGATCTTGCCCTGCTCGGCGGCCTCGGTCAGGTCGCGGGCATATTTCCCCAGCGCCTCGAAGGTGTCCTCGGCGCTGGCGCTGTCGGCCGTCCGGCCCTTGCGGATGTCGTTGATCGCACTGTTGAGCGCCTGCGCGGTCACCTTGCCCGCGTCCAGCGCGTCCTTGGCCCGCGTGTTCACCATGGCCAGCGCCATCAGGATACGCTCGACCGGCACGAAGCTGTCACCCGACTTCTTGGCCAGCTTCTCGGCCTCGTCCAGCACCCGCACGAGGCTCGGGTCCACATAGACCTGCCCGTCCCCGCCCGAGACCTTGGGCAGCTTCGCCACCGCTGCATCGACCGCGCGCTGCACCGCCTTGGCGTCGGCGCCGGCGCGGGTGATCAGGTTCGCGGCCAGCCCCTGGTCGTCGTCCATCAGCGCCTTGAGCAGGTGCTCGGGCACCACGCGCTGGTTCGTCTCGCGGATCGCGATGGTCTGCGCCGCCTGGATGAAGCCGCGCGACCGCTCGGTGAATTTTTCCATGTCCATCAAGTCTCTCCTCGTTCAGCCCCCGCCGGTGCGCCGCCCGTCATGGCGCGGCGCGTGGCAGGTCTTTCCCGCGATGTGGGAAGAATGACCCGCACCTTCAACCCTCATAAGCTGCGTCGAAGAAGCGCAGTTCCAGCGCCGTCGCGCGGCGGAAGAAATCCTCGGCCACCTGCGGCTCGGCCGGGCCGACCCGGTCCAGCTCGGCGGCGAGGAAGCCCACGAAGTCGCGGAAGTCCGGGTTGTCGTGCAGCGTGATCCATTCGGCATGGACGAAGCTCTCGGGCAGCGGCTGCGGCGCCCGGCTGGCCCAGTCGAGATAGAGGCCCTCGGCCACGTTCAGCACCGAAAGGCAGGCGGCGTATGACCCGCTTTTCGCCGCCTCGCGCATGATCGCCTGAAACCCCTGCGTGGGCGCGAGGTCCGGCGTCGCGGCCCGCGCGTCCGCGCTGACCCCCAGCGCGTCGAAGGCGCGCAGGAAATAGTCGTTCTCGTCGGTCGAGACCATGCCGACGAACCGCCCGAGCCGCAGCCGCGCGGCCGCCGTGTCGGCGGTCGCCATCGCCCCGCCGAGCAGCGACAGGAACGCATCGAGAAAGCGGTAGTCCTGCACCAGATAGCGCGCCATCACCTCGGGCGGCACGGCACCGCGGTAAAGCTCGGTGACGAAGCGGTGGGTGACGGCGGCGGTCCAGTCCGGCTCGGCCGCCTGCCGCAGCCGCTCGGTGAATGATGTCATCTGCGCTCTCCCTGTGGCGAGGCGCGAGGGTCGCCCGGACGGGGCCGGGGCGCAACCACGCGGGCGAACCCATGCGGGGCGGTGGACTTTCCGCCCCCCGCCCCGCTATGCCGACCCCGACCGCGGCATCGCAGAGGGGACCGGGACATGGACGACCGACTGATCGTGGCGCTGGACGTGCCGGACGCGCTGAGCGGGCTGGAACTCGCCCGCCAACTGGGCGACGCGGTCTCGTTCTACAAGATCGGGCTGGGGATGCTGACCGGGGGCGGGCTGGCGCTCGCGCGCGAGCTCAAGGACGACCACGGCAAGCGCATCTTCCTCGACATGAAGCTCTTCGACATCGGCGCCACGGTTGAGGCGGCGGTCCGTGGCCTCACCCGCTTCGACATCGACTTCCTGACCGTCCACGGTGACCCCCATGTGGTCCGCGCGGCGAAACAGGGCGCGGCGGGGACCGGGACCAAGATCCTCGCCGTGACGATCCTCACCTCGCTCGACCGCGCCGACCTCGACGCCGCGCTGATCGCGCCGGGCGACCTGCACGACCTGACCGTTGAGCGCGCGGCCCGCGCCTTCGAGGCCGGCGCCGACGGGATCATCTGTTCCCCGCGCGAGGCCGCGGCCATCCGCGCCCTGCCCGGCGCCGGGCTGATCGTCACCCCCGGCGTCCGCCCCGCCGGCGCCGCCGCCGGCGACCAGAAGCGGATCGAGACGCCCGCCGCCGCCATCGCCGCCGGCGCCGACCACATCGTCGTGGGCCGCCCCATTTGGCAGTCCGCGAACCCCCGCGCTGCGGCGCAGGCGATCCTGGCCGAGCTGCCGGCCGCCGGCTGAGGGGCGTTGACGGCCCCCGGCGCACCGCCCACTCTCCGCCCTCCCGGCGGTCGCGCCGGGTGCGAGAGGCGCCGCCATGACCGACCCTGCCCCCGCACCGTCCGAAACCCGCGCCGCCGCGATCAGCGGCGCGCTGCAACGGGCCGACAACGACCTCGTGCTGTCGTTCCTCAGGGTCCGCCGCGCCATCGGCCTGCTCGGGTTCTTCCTTCCCGCGGCCCTCGTCGCCTATGCCGCGACGCTGGGCGGCACCCTGCTGCCGACGATGTCGGACTATTACTACACCCCCATGCGCGAGATCTTCGTCGGCACCCTGTCCGCCAACGCGGTCTTCCTGTGGAGCTACGAGGGCTACCGCCCCCGCCCCGGCGAGGTGCTGAGCGACCGCATGGCCGCCCGCACCGCCTCGCTCGGCGCGCTGGCCGTGGCGCTGGCCCCGACGCTGCCCGAGGCGCCCGCGATCTGCACCCTCAGCCAGTGCCTGCTCGGCGACCGCGCCGCGGCGCTGATTCACCTGGCCGGGGCCACGGCCTTCTTCGGCGCGCTCGCGGCCTTTTGCCTGGTCCTGTTCGTGCGCGGGACCGAGGACGGGCGCGAGAAGCGTGGCTCAAATCTCATCTACCGGGTCTGCGGCTGGACGATCGTCGCCTGCCTCGCCGCCATCGCGGCGATCTTCGTCGTCCCCGGGGCGGCGGCCCGCCTCGCCCCGCTGCGCCCGGTGTTCTGGCTGGAAACCGTGGCCACCTTCGCCTTCGCCGTCTCGTGGCTGGTCAAGGGCGACGCGCTGCGCCCGGTGGTCCGCGCCGCGGGCTAGAGGCCCAGCATCTCGGCCACGATGCCGCGGAAATGCGGCACAGCCTGCGGGTGGGCCACGAACTCGGCCACCGGCATCAGCCGCAGCTCGGCCCCCTCATCGCCCAGCCGGGCGGCGGCGGCCTCGGCCGCGGTGATCTCGGCGTGGAAATAGAACCCCCAGCGCCCCGGCTTGTGCGGCAAGGGCCGCGCCCCGCCGGTCAGCCGCGCCGGGTCCAGCACCAGCCCCGTCTCTTCCGCCAGCTCGCGCAGGCCGCAGGCCCGAGGCCCCTCGCCCGGCTCGCGCGCGCCGCCCGGCAGGTCCCACATTCCCGGCCAGTTGATCGTCGGGATGTCGTCGCGCCTGAGCACCAGCAGCCGGTCGCCGCAGGTCAGCACCAGCTTGGCCCCCCGCCAGGTGAGGCCGCCGTCGTCGTCCGCCCCTGCCTCCGGCGCGCTCATTCGTTGTCGTTGATGTCGCGGTGCCAGATGCGGGTGCGCGAGCGGTCCACCCCCGCCATCCGGCTGAAGCCGAACCACGCCACCCCCGACAGCACCGCCGTGACCACCAGCGCGGCGGGCAGACCCCAGCCCCAGAGGCCCGCGAGCAGCACCACCCCCATCACCCCGACCGCGGCGGCGAGGCCGAGGAAGACATAGCCCGGCAGGATCATCTCGATCAGCGCCAGCAGCAGCGCCGCGATGATCCACAGCCAGCCGTTCGTCCACACGATCATGACGACCGCCCCTTCAACAGCTGCGCGGCGTCGCGGAACGCGTCGAGCGCCGCGGCCGGCAGGATCACCGTCTGCTTGCCCTGCCCGGTCGCCACCTCGGTCAGCGCCTCGACCTGCTTCATCGCCACCTGATACTGCGCCGCCTCGATCCCGCCCGCGGCGAGCGCGTCGGCCAGCGCCCGGGTGGCATAGGCCTCGGCATCCGCCAGCACGCGGCGCGCCTTGGCCTGCTGCTCGGCGGCGTAAAGCTCGCCGTCGGCGGCCAGTTCCACCGCCCGGCGCTTGCCCTCGGCCTCCGTCACCTGCGCGCGGCGCGCGCGCTCGGCATTGAGCTGCTGCAGCATCGCCGCCCGCGTCGCATCGTCGAGGTTCACGTCGAGGATCTCGGCCCGCGTCACCTCGATCCCCCAGTCGTCCACCACGTTGGCGACCGATTCGCGCACCCGGTCGATCAGCTGCGCGCGGTTCGACTGGACCTGGTCCAGCTCCATCATGCCGATCTCGGACCGCACGATCCCGGCCACCGTGGTGGCGATGGCCGCATCCACGTCGCGGATGCGGTAGACGGTCTTCTCCGGCTCGAGGATGCGATAGAAGACCGAGGTCTCCACCTGCACCAGCACGTTGTCGGCGGTGATCGCGTCCTGCCGGCTGGTCGGCAACTGCCGCTCGAGGACCGAGATCCGGTGCGCCACCCGGTCGAGGAACGGCACGGTGAAGTTGATCCCCGGCCCCAGCACCGCGCGCAGCCGGCCGAAGCGCTCGACCACGAATTTCTCGGACTGCGGGACGATGCGGACCGATCCGGTGATCGCATAGAGGATCACCACCGCCAGGATGATGAGCGCCACGTTCTGGGACAGGAACTGGGTCAGGGCGTCGGGCACGGGCGTTCTCCTTCAGGCGATCATTCGGCGGCGATGCGGCCGGGTGCGGCGGGCTCGATCCCGGCCAGCTCGGCCACGACCCGGGCGAAGCGGTCGGCAAACCCCGCATAGCCCGCGTGCGGCCGCACCATCGCCTCGTCGAGGTAGAGGCCGCGGTCGATCTCGATCTGCACGACATGGCGGTTCTGCCCGGGCCGCCCATAGGCCGCCGCGACAAAGGCGCCGGCGAAGGGCGAGTTCCGGCGCACCCGGAACCCCGCCCCGGTCAGCGCCCCGTGGACCCGCGCGCTCACCCCCGGATCGGCCGAGGCGCCGTTGCGGTCGCCCAGCACGATGTCGGGCCGGGGGGCGTTCAGATGGGACAGCGCCTCGCGCGGCATCGAGTGGACGTCGATCAGCACCGCCCGCCCGAACGTGGCCACCGCCTCGTCCATCACCGCGGCGAGCGCGGCGTGATAGGGGCGCCAGTAGGCCTCGATCCGGCGCCGCGCCTCGGCCTCGGACAGCTTGCCGTGCCGGATCGGCCGGCCCCGCGCCACCACCCGCGGGACCACGCCCAGCCCCGACAGGATGCGCGCGTCGAGCCGCCGGGGCGGCAGCCCGTCGATCGCCGCCGGGTCCAGATCGTCGGGGCCGCGGTTCAGGTCCACCACCACCCGCGGCACCCGCGCCGCGAGCGTCACCGCCCCCGCCGCCACCGCCGGGGCGATCAGCCGGTCCACATAGGCATCCTCGGACGAGCGCAGCGCCAGCGGGTCGAGCACCGATTCCGCCAGAAACCACGGCGGATAGTCGCGCCCCGAATGCGGCGAGGCGAGGACCACGCCCGCGCGCCAGCGCGCGGGCCGGGTCAGTTCGACCCCGCCCGAATGCCCTGCCGCCGCGTCCTCGGCCATGCCGGTTCCTTCCCTGCCGCGCCCGGGATGAAAGGGCCCGCGCGCCGCCACTATGCCCGCCGGGGCGGGGCGCGAAAAGGGCACTTGCGGCCCCGATGGGCTGGCGATATAGACACCCGACCAACGCGATTCCGCGGGCCCTGGCCCGTGGCGTCACACGGCACGGGCGGTTAGCTCAGCGGTAGAGCACTACGTTGACATCGTAGTGGCCACTGGTTCGATCCCAGTACCGCCCACCATTTTCGCCGCCCCCGGGCATTGACCGGGGGCATTTCAGTTTCCGGGCGCAACTCGCGCGCGCCATGAGGAGAGAGACCGATGAAGGTTCGCAACTCGCTGCGTTCGCTGAAAGAGCGTCACCGCGACTGCCAGATCGTGCGCCGTAAAGGCCGCATCTATGTGATCAACAAGACCAACCGCCGCTTCAAGGCGCGCCAGGGCTGACGCCCCGCGCCGGATCGGCAAGGACAGGACGCCCGCGGATCGCTCCGCGGGCGTCTTTCGTTGGGCGAACCGTTTAGTCCTGCCGGATCAGCGTGTCGGCGAGCAGACGGACGGCGGTCGACTGGTTCAGATAGCCGGTCGCCCGCAGGTTCCGCGACGCCTGATAGCGCCGGATCGCGGCCCGGGTCTTGCCGTCGAACACCCCGTCCACCTTGCCCACGTCGTGCCCCATCGCCGCCAGCCGCTGCTCGACCACCAGCCGCACGGGCGGCGCGAGGTCGAGGGCAGCCTCGCCCGCGGCATCCTGCGCCTCCTGCGCGCGGAACCGGGCGAGGCGCTTTTCCGCCTCGGCGGTGTGGCGGCCGCGGGGATAGCGGTCGATGTAGCCGCGATAGGCCGCCGCCGTGTCACCGCGCGTCGCCTGCGCCCAGGCGCGGTCGTCGGCCTCGCGCGCCGGGCCCTCGCTGCCCGTCGCGGCCGCCCCGGCGCGGGCCGCATCGGCTAGCACCTTGCGCGCCGCGTCGGCGTGCAGCCCCTCGGGATAGCGGGCAAGGTAATCCGACGCCCCCGCCGCGCCCTCGCCCTTCATCCGGGCCCAGTCGCGGTTGTCGGCGGCGTCCCGCGCCTCTTGCCGCTGGCGCGCCTCGGCCTCGAGCCCGCGCGAGCGGATCGCCGCGCTGCGCCCCAGCAGGTCAATCTGCGCGCGGGTCAGATAGCCGGTCGCCGCCACCCCCGAATCGCGCTGGAAGCGGGTGATGGCCGCGCGGGTCTGGCCGCCGAAGGCCCCGTCGATCCCGCCCGTGTCATAGGTAAGCAGCGTCAGCTGCCGCTGGATCTGCGCCCGCTGGGCCTGGTCCAGCCGCAGCGCCGCCTCGTCCGCGGCCGGGCCGCTGGGGGCCGGGGCGACGGCGGCGGCGTCCAGCGCCTCCATCCGGCCGCGGGCGGCGCCGGCATAGATGCTTCGCGGGTATTTCCCCAGGAATTCGCGGTAGGCGGCGACCGAGTTGGCGCGCTTGGCCCGGGTCCAGGCCGCCTGCTCGTCGGCGCCCGGCGCGGCGATCTGGTCGGGGGGCACGACGACCGGCTGGCCGCCACCGGGAACCACGACCGGCTGCCCCGGGCGCGGCGGCGTCACCACGACGGGTTGGCCGCCACTGGGAGGCACCACGACCGGCCGCTGCCCGCCCGGCGGGGGCACGACCACGGGCGCCGCGCCGCCCGCCAGCACCCGCAGCGACGGCCCCGCGGTCAGCGCCTCGGCCACCGTCCCGTCGGGGCGGGCGAGCACCTCGGCCGCGCGCCCGATCCCGTCGGTGTAGCCCGCGATCACCGTCACCCCGGGCCGGGCGGCGATGTGGCCCCAGCCGGGCCGCAGCCCGGGTCCGGTGGCGAACGGCTTCTGGTCGGTGCCGAGCATCAGGATCGCCTGCGGGTCGCCGCCCTCGATCGCCTCGGTCACGACCGACAGCGGTACGCCGGTCAGACCGACGCTCAGTAGCGAGACGGTCCCGGCGTCGCGGCCCAGAAACCAGGTCTCGCCGCGCGAATGGACGAAGCGGCCCTTGAGCACGACCAGCCGCGGCCCCGGCCGGTCGTCGGGGCGCAGCAGGTCCGACAGCGCCGCCCGCAGGTCGGCGGCGACCAGGTCGTCGCCCTCGACCACCCGGTAGCCGCTGGCCTTGAGCGTCCGCAGCGCCGGCCCCAGCGAGACCGCCGCCACGTCCGGCAGCTCGGCATAGTCGCTGTTGCCGACCACCACCGCGCGCGGCTCGGCCGCGGCCATCCCGACCCCCAGCGCCAAGGCCGCGGCCGAGGCCCCGATCGTCGCCCCAAGCATCAGGGCCGCCCGGGCCCGGGTCGAAATCTTCGCTGTCATCGTCGCCTCCCGCAGCGCCGGCATGGTCGCCGTCCCTGCCCCAATGCCGGCCGCCGCGGATCGGTTTCCGCGGCGGCCGGGCCGGATCAGTTGCGGCGCTGCCCGCGCAGGCGGGCCAACTGGTCGGCGTTCAGATAGCCGGTCGCGGTCAGCCCGTTGTCGCCCTGCCAGCTGCGGATCGCGGCGCGGGTGCCGGATCCGAAGTTGCCGTCGATCCCGCGCGGGTCATAGCCCAGCGCGGCGAGCCGGGTCTGCACCTCGGTCCGCTCGATCGCGCCGAGGTTCAGCGCCGCCTCGGACGCCGCCGTGGCGCCCGTGCTGCCGCCGGTGCCCGGTGCGGGCACCACGACCGGGGCGGTCCCGCTCAGCGCATCGGCTTGCGCGCGGGTCAGATAGCCGGTCGCCGCGTCGCCGCGCGCCACCTGCCACGCCCGGATCGCCCGCCGCGTGCCCGAGCCGAACTGCCCGTCCACGCCCCGCGTGTCGTGCCCCGCGGCGACGAGGCCGCGCTGCACCGCGATCCGCTGCTCGCGGGTCAGGTTCAGGCCCAGCTCGACCCGGGCCGCGGCATCGGCATCGACGCTGCCCCCGCCGACGACCGGGGTGTTGCCCGCGTTGAGGATCGCGTCGGCGTCAGCGCGGGTCAGATAGCCGGTCGGGGCCACCCCGGCGCTGCGCTGCCAGGCGGTGATCGCCCGGCGCGTGCCGGACCCGAACTTGCCGTCCACCCCGCGGGTGTCGTGGCCCATCTGGGTCAGCCGCGACTGGATGATCCGCCGCTGCGTGGCGGTCAGGTCCAGCGCCGCCTCGGTCGCCGCCGCGGTGGCGGTGCCCGCAGGCTCGGCCCCGCCGGGACGGCCGCTGATCCGCAGCTCCTCGACCTGGGCGGCGTTGAGATAGCCGGTCGCCGGATAGCCGCGGCTCTGCTGCCAGGCAGTGATCGCGCGGCGGGTGCCCGAGCCGAAGACCCCGTCCACGCCGCGGGTGTCATGGCCGAGCCGCGTCAGCCCGGCCTGCACCGCCTGCCGCGTCTCGCGGCTGAGGCCAAGCGCCGCCTCGGTCCCGGCGGCGTTGGCGTTCGGCGCCGTGACCGCACCGGTCGCCGCGGCGACCTCGGCCCTTGCCGCGTCGGCGGCCGAGGTGCCCGCGGGCAGTTCGGGCGCCGGGGTCGTCACCGGGACCGTGGTGGTCGTGGCGGTGCCCGCGGGTGCCGGCGCCTGCACGGGCGTGCCGGCCTGCAGCCGGCCGAGCGCGGCCCGCGCCTCGGCCGCGTGCATCCCGGTCGGGTTCCGGCTCAGGTAGTTGCGATAGGCGGCTTCGGTCCCGGTCTGGACCGTCAGCTCCCACATCAGCTGGTCCTGCGCGGCCTGGGCGATGGTGCCCGCGACGCCGCCTGGCTGCGTCCCCTGGCCGCCCACCACCACCGGTGCCTGCTGCGCCATCGCGGCGCCCGCCACCAGCGCCGACCCCAGCACGGCGGCCAGCGCCGCCGAAAACCCGTTCCTGACCATTGCTCGTTCCCCTTGTCCGGGCCCGTTCGCGGGCCACGCTCTGAAAGCCTGTCGTGCGCCCGGGCGCCGCGGCCTTCGGGGAACGCGGGTTCAGCCGTAGCTGCGGCGGTCGTCGATCACCTTGCCGTCGTTCGGCAGCGATCCCGGCGCAACCAGCTCAACCCGGCCCTTGAGCTTCAGCGTCTCGAGCACGGATGCCTCGTATAACGCCCGGTCCTGCCCAAGTGTCTCAAGTTGCACGACCATCACGTCCATTTCATCCTGCCGGTCGGCGATGACACGGGCGCGTGACACCTCGGGGTGGCGGGCGACGAGGCCCGCGACCTGCTCGGGGCGCACGAACATCCCCTTGATCTTGGCGGTCTGGTCGGCGCGGCCCATCCAGCCCTTGATCCGCATGTTGGTCCGCCCGCACGGGCTTTCGCCCGGCAGCACGGCGCTGAGGTCACCGGTGGCGAAGCGGATCAACGGATAGTCGCGGTTGAGCGTGGTGACGACGACCTCGCCCACCTCGCCCTCGGGGACCGGGTCGCCGGTGCCGGGGCGCACGATCTCGACGATCACGCCCTCGTCGACGATCATCCCCTCCATCGCCGGCGATTCATAGGCGATCAGCCCCAGGTCGGCGGTGGCATAGCACTGCAGCGTGGCGATGCCGCGCTCGGCATAGGCGGCGCGCAGCGACGGGAACAGCGCCCCGCCCGAGACGAGCGCCCGGGTCAGGCTCAGCGTCTCGCCCATCTCGTCGGCCTTCTCGAGGATCACCTTGAGGTAATCGGGCGTCCCCGCATAGGCGGTGGTGCCGATGTCGGCGCTCGCGCGGACCTGCAACTCGGTCTGCCCCGTCCCCGCCGGCAGCACCGCAGCGCCGACGGCGCGGCAGGCGCTCTCGAACATCATCCCCGCCGGGGTCAGGTGATAGCCGAAGCAGTTCTGCACGATGTCGGTCGAACCGAGCCCCGCGGCATAGGCGAAGCGCCCCAGCCGCCACCAGTCGGCGTCGATCTGGCCCGGCTCGTAGATCGGGCCGGGCGACTGGAAGACGTGGTTGAACTCGTGCGGGTGGCGCGTCGTGAAGCCCCCGAACGGCGGCTTCTTCTTCTGCGCCTCAGAGAGTTCCGCCTTGCGGATCACCGGCAGCCGGGCGAGGTCCGCGCGGCTCTGCACCGCCTCGGGCTCGACGTCGCGCAACAGCCGGGCGAGCGCCGGGGCGTTCTTGGCGTTGGCGATGGCGCGGCCCAGCGCCTCGGCCAGATCGGCCGCGCGGGCGTCGGCGCTTCGGGTTTCCAGCTCGTCGTAATAGGTCATGCGAAATCCCTCCGCGGGGCAGGCGTCAATGTCGTCAGGCAGGGCCGGGCGCGGGCGCGGCCCGGCAAGGTCAGGGGTGGGCGGCTTAGGCCAGCCAGCGCTTGCGGCGGCGGTAGCTGCGCACGTCGCGGAACGACTTGCGGCCCTCGTCCGACATCCCGAGGTAGAATTCCTTGACGTCCGGGTTCTCGCGCAGGGCGGCCGCCTGCCCGTCCATCACCACCCGGCCGCTTTCGAGGATGTAGCCGTAATGGGCATAGCGCAGGGCCACGTTGGTGTTCTGCTCGGCCAGAAGAAAGGTCACCCCCTCGCCCTCGTTCACCGCCTTGACGATCTGGAAGATCTGCTCGACCAGCTGCGGGGCAAGGCCCATCGACGGCTCGTCCAGCAGGATCGTCTCGGGCCGGCTCATCAGCGCCCGGCCCATCGCCACCATCTGCTGCTCGCCGCCCGAGGTATAGCCGGCCTGGCTGCGGCGGCGCTCCTTGAGGCGGGGGAAATAATTGTAGACCATCTCGAGGTCGCGCTTCACCGCCGCCGCCCCGTCGGTGCGGGTATAGGCGCCGGTCATCAGGTTCTCCTCGACGGTCAGATGCTCGAAGCAGTGCCGCCCTTCCATCACCTGGATCACGCCCTTCTTGACCAGCGCGGCCGGGTTCAGCGTGGTGATGTTCTCGCCGCGATAGGTGATCGCGCCCTTGGTGACCTCGCCGCGTTCGGAATGCAGCAGGTTCGACACCGCCTTGAGCGTCGTCGTCTTGCCCGCCCCGTTGCCGCCCAGAAGCGCGGTGATCGAGCCTTTCGGCACGCTCAGGCTCACGCCTTTGAGCACGAGGATGACGTGGTTGTAGATCACCTCGATGTTGTTGACCTCGAGCAGCGTCTCGACCGGCGCAGGCGCGGGCTCGGCCGGGGTCGGGTGCGGGGTCGCGGTGTCAAGCATCGTCATCGCTCCTTCGAGGGCGCGGGAAGGGGGGTCGGTGCCCCGGCGGCGGTGGCCCGCCGCCGGGATCGTCGTCACGCGCGCGTCAGTTGCAGCGCATCGTGATGTTGTTTTCCTTGGCGAACGCCTCGGAGTCGGCGGTGATCAGCGGCTCGATCACCTCGTTGTCCGGCTCGGTGAACTCGGTGATGAGGTTCCACTTGCCGGCCGCGGCGTCCCACTGCTGCACCCGGGCCATGCCCGAGCCGCCGTGGTTCTCGCACGACATCTTCACCTCCGGGCCGAAGTCCGGCAGCCCCAGCTCGGTCATGCGGGCGGGCGAGATGTCCAGCGCCTCGAACCCGTCGCGCAGCTGCGCGGGGGTGATGGTGGGGGTGCCGGCCAGCTCCTGCGCCTTCTTGATCGCCTCGGCGATCACGACGGCCGCATACATCCCGCGCGAATAGAGCACGGTGCCCGCGTTGGCGCCGCCCTGCGAGGCCTTGCCGGGGTCCATGACGTATTTCTGCAGGTCGGCGTAGATCGGATAGTCCTTGCCCGCGCCGTGGAAGGTCAGCGCCTTGTAGCCGTTGGCGCCGGCGCCCGCCGGGGTCACGTCAACCTCGGAGCCCGACCACCAGATGCCGACGATCTGGTCCATCGGATAGCGGACGTTCGCGGCCTCCTGGATGGCGGCCTGGTTCATCACGCCCCAGCCGTAGATGATGACGTTGTCGGGCTTGTCGCGGCGGATCTGCAGCCACTGGGACTTCTGTTCCTGCCCGGCGGCGGGATCGACCGGCACCTCGATCAGCTCGAACTTGTGCTTCTTGGCCAGCTCCTGCAGCGTGCGGATCGGCTCTTTGCCATAGGCCGAGTTGTGGTAGAGCAGCGCGATCTTCTTGCCCTCGAGGCTGCCGCCGTGCACGTCGAGCAGGTGCTTGACGATGATCGAGGCGCCGTCCCAGTAGTTCGCGGGGGCGTTGAACACCCACTCGAACACCTTGCCGTTCTGGGCCGAGGTGCGGCCGTAGCCGGGGGTGTAGAGCGGGATCTTGTCGGCGGTCGCCTTGGGGATCAGCTGATAGGTGATGCCGGTCGAGAGCGGGTTATAGACCAGCGCGCCCTGGCCCTTGGTCGACTCGTAGCACTCGACGCCCTTCTCGGTGTTGTAGGCGGTCTCGCACTCGGGGACGACGATCTTCTGGCCGCCGATCCCGCCGTCGCGCTCGTTCAGCAGGGTGAAGTAGTCGTTGAAGCCGTCGGCGTACTGGGTGCCGTTCGCGGCATAGGGGCCGGTGCGGTAGCTCAGGTTCGGCACCACGAGGTCGGCGAGCGCCGGGGCGGCGGTGGCCATGACCGCCGCGGCGACCAGCGAAGCGAAGCGAAGTTTCATCAGTTTCCTCCCAGGGGGTGATTTGGGGTGCCGGGTTGGCCCCCGGTCTTGGTGGTAGAACTCAGTGCGGGAACGGCCAGAGCCGCAGCTTCTCCTTGGTCAGGCGCCAGAGCTGGGCGAGGCCGTGCGGCTCGACGATCAGGAAGAACACGATCAGCCCGCCGACGATCATCAGCTCGATGTGGGCGGCCAGGTCGGTGGGCCAGCCGAGCGAGCCCACGAGGACGTTCTTGAGGAACACCGGCAACAGGACGAGGAACGCCGCCCCCGCAAAGCTGCCGAAGATCGAGCCGAGGCCGCCGATGATGACCATGAAGAGCACCAGGAACGACTTGTTGATGCCGAAGGCCTCGCCCGCCTCGGCGGCGCCCAGGTAGACGGCGAAGAACAGCGCGCCCGCGATGCCGACGAAGAACGAGCTGACGGCGAAGGCGCTGATCTTGGCGGTGAGCGGGTTCACCCCGATGATCTCGGCCGCGATGTCCATGTCGCGGATCGCCATCCACTTCCGCCCCGCGGTGCCGCGGGTGAGGTTGCGGGCAATCCACGCCACCAGCACCACGAAGACGAGGCAGACGAGGTACTTGGCCGAGGCGGTCGTCTGCGGCCCGGTGATGAAATGGCCGAGGAACGTGCGCTCGGGCACGGTGATCTGCCCCGAGGCCGAGTAGTTGTAGAACCACGGCACCTTGTTGAAGAGCCAGACGAGGAAGAACTGCGCGGCAAGCGTGGCGACCGCGAGGTAGAACCCCTTGATCCTGAGGCTCGGCAGGCCGAACAGCACCCCCACCGCGGCGGTGATCCCGCCCGCCAGCACGATGTGGATCAGGATCGAGATCTCGGGGAACGAGGTCGCCAGCTTGTAGGTGGCATAGGCCCCCACCGCCATGAACCCCCCGGTGCCGAGCGAGACCTGCCCCGCGTAGCCCACGAGGATGTTCAGCCCCAGCGCCGCGATGGCGTAGATCAGGAACGGCACCAGCACCGAGTTGGCCCAGTAGTCGGTGATGACGAAGGGCACCACCAGGAAGGCGATGGCGAGGACGATCCAGTAGCCCCAGCGGTCGAGCTTGAGCGGAAAGGTCTGGCTGTCGTCGCGGTAGCTGGTCTTGAAGTCGCCGGCCTCACGGTAAAGCATCAGGCGGTCCTTTCTGCGCGGTCGAACCGGGGGTTTTCCACCCCCGGACCCCCGGAGGATATTTCAACAAGAGAGAACGAGCAGGGCAGGCCTGCGCCGCAGGCGAGGGGGTGCGTCATCCTCACACCCGCTCGATGATCTTCTCGCCGAACAGGCCCTGCGGCCGGAAGACGAGGAAGAGAAGCGCGAGGACATAGGCGAACCAGGCCTCGGTGGCGCCGCCGACCAGCGGGCCCACGAAGTATTCGAAGAGCTTCTCGCCCACCCCGATGATCAGCCCGCCGACGATGGCGCCGGGGATCGAGGTGAAGCCGCCCAGCATCAGCACCGGCAGCGCCTTGAGCGCGATCAGCGACAGGCTGAACTGCACCCCCGACTTGGTGCCCCACATGATCCCCGCGACCAGCGCCACGAAGCCGGCGATCGACCACACCATGACCCAGATGAAGCGCAGCGAGATGCCCACCGACAGCGCCGCCTGGTGGTCGTCGGCGACCGCCCGCATGGCACGGCCCTGCTTGGTGTATTGCGAGAACGCCACCAGCGCCGCGACCAGAAGCGCCGCGATGATCGCCGCCCAGATGTCCAGCCGGTCGATGAAGAAACCGTAGCCGGTCAGGCTCTCGGTCCAGCTCTCCATCGTCTCGGACAGGCCCTGCGGCAGCCCCACGTCCAGCGTCTTGACGTTGGCGCCCCACATGATGTCGCCCAGCCCCTCAAGGAAATAGGCAAGCCCGATGGTGGCCATGAAGAGAATGATCGGCTCCTGCCCGACGAGGTGCTTGAGCACGAGGCTCTCGATCAGGATCGCCAGCCCCACCATGACCAGCGCGGTCAGGAGGATCGCCAGCAGCGAGGGCACGGTCCAGCCGAACCCTTCGAGATGCGCGCCGGTCATGGCGTTGATCAGATGGGCGAACGGCACCTGGCCGTTCTGGATGCCCACCAGCGTCATCGCCGCGAAGAGCGCGAGCACCCCCTGGGCGTAGTTGAACACCCCCGAGGCCTTGTAGATCAGCACGAAGCCGAGCGCGACGAGCGCATACATGACCCCGGCCATGAGGCCGTTCACGACCACCTCGGATGCGTAGAGAAGCTGGTCCATCAGCGGGCCTCCAAGGTCAGGTTGATCAAGCCGGCAAGCGGCGTCGGGCGCGCGTCAGTCATGGGACACCCCCAGATAGGCGTCGATCACGTCCTGGTTGTTGCGGACCTCGTCGGGCGTGCCGTCGCCGATCTTCTTGCCGTAATCCATCACCACCACCCGGTCGCTCAGGTCCATGACCACGCCCATGTCGTGCTCGATCAGCGCGATGGTGGTGCCGAACTCGTCGTTCACGTCGAGGATGAAGCGGCTCATGTCCTCCTTCTCCTCGACGTTCATGCCGGCCATCGGCTCGTCGAGCATCAGAAGCTTCGGCTCGGCCGCGAGCGCGCGGGCCAGCTCGACCCGCTTCTTGAGGCCGTAGGGCAACCGCCCGACCGGCGTCTTGCGGATGTTCTGGATCTCGAGGAAGTCGATGATCTTCTCGACCTTCTCGCGGTGCCAGGTCTCTTCGCGCTCGGCCTTGCCCCACCAGACGGCCTGCGACAGCAGGCTCGCGTCCATCATCGTGAGGCGGCCGGTCATGATGTTGTCCAGCACCGACATCCCGTCGAACAGCGCGATGTTCTGGAATGTGCGCGCCAGCCCCTGCCGGGCGACCTGATAGGGCCGCATCGGCGGGCGCTTGGCGCCGCGGAACCAGACCTCGCCCTCCTGCGGGACGTAGAAGCCCGACATGACGTTCATCATCGAGGACTTCCCGGCCCCGTTCGGGCCGATGATGGCGCGGATCTCGCCCTCGCGGATGTCGAAGCTGATGTCCTTGATCGCCACCACGCCGCCGAAGCGCAGGGTGATGTGGCGCATGTCCATCAGCACCGGACCGATCTTGCGGCCGTCGGGGGTGACGTAGCCCTCGTCGCTCGCGGCGCCGGCGGGGGGCTGCATGACGTTCATGGAATGCAGGATGGTGTCGGCAACGGGGCTCATTCGGCGGCAACCTTCTGCTGGGCGTGGGCGGTCGGGAACACCCGCGCATCCTCGATCCGCACCGTGGCCCTCAGCTTGCCCTTGCGGCCGTCCTCATAGGTCACCTCGGTCTCGGTATAGACGCTGCCCGACCCGTCATAGAGCGCCGCGATCAGGTCGGCGTACTTGTCCGAGATCACCCCGCGCTTGACCTTGCGGGTGCGGGTCATCTCGCCGTCATCGGCGTCCAGTTCCTTGTGCAGCACGAGGAAGCGATGGACCTGGCAGCCCGACAGCATCGGGTCCTGCGCCACCGAGGCGTTCACCTCTTCGACGTGCTTCTTGATCGTCGCGTAGACCTGCGGGTGACCGGCGAGTTCCTGGTACGACGCATAGGCCACGTTGTTGCGCTCGGCCCAGTTGCCGACCGCGGTCAGGTCGATGTTGATGAACGCGGTGCAGTAGTCCTTGCCGTTCCCCAGCACCACCGCCTCGAGGATGTTGGGATAGAACTTGAGCTTGTTCTCGACATACTTCGGCGCGAACAGCGACCCGTCGGCCATCTTGCCCACGTCCTTGGCCCGGTCGATGATCCGCAGATGCCCGCTGCCCGGCTCGAAGAAGCCGGCGTCGCCCGTCGCCACCCAGCCCTCGGCATCCTTGGTCGAGGCGGTGCTTTCGGGGTTGTTGAAATACTCGACGAAGGTGCCGGGCGAGCGATAGAACACCTCGCCATTCTCGCCGATCCTGACCTCGACGCCGGGCGAGGGCACGCCCACGGTGTCGGCCCGCACTTGACCGTCGGGCTGCTGGGTGATGAACACCGTCGCCTCGGTCTGGCCGTAAAGCTGCTTCAGGTTGATCCCGAGCGAGCGGTAGAAGTCGAAGATCTCGGGCCCGATCGCCTCGCCCGCGGTATAGCCCACGCGGATGCGCGAATAGCCGAGCGTGTTCTTGAGCGGGCCGAACACCAGAAGATTGCCAAGCCCGTAGCGCAGCCGGTCGATGGCGCCGACCGGGCGGCCGTCGGTCAGCGCGGTGCCGACCCTGCGGGCGAGCGTCATGTAGTGGTCAAAGAGCCACTTCTTGAACCGCCCGGCGTCCTCCATGCGGATCATGACGTTGGTGAGCTGGCCCTCGAACACCCGCGGCGGGGCGAAGAAATAGGTGGGCCCGATCTCGCGCAGGTCGGTCATCATCGTGTGCGCGCCCTCGGGGCAGTTCACGCAGAACCCCGTCCAGTAGGCCTGCCCGACCGAGAAGATGAAGTCGCCGACCCAGGCCATCGGCAGATAGGCCAGCACCTCGTCGGTGGGCTTGAGCTTGTCGAATTCGGACGAGGCGCGGGCGGTCTCGATCACGTTGCGGTTCGACAACACCACGCCCTTGGGCTTGCCGGTGGTGCCCGAGGTGTACAGCATCACGCAGGTGCTGTCGTAATCCAGCTCGGCCATCCGCGCCTCGAGCTCGCCCGACAGGCGCTGCTCGGCGGCGCGGCCCTCGGCCTGTACGTCCGACAGCCAGTTCATGCGGGAATGGTCGTATTTCCGCATCCCGCGCTTGTCGGTGTAGAGGATCTGGTCGACCGTGTGGTCGGTCTCTTCGGCCTCGATGACCTTGTCCACCTGCTCCTGGTCGCCGCAGACGACGAAGCGCGAGCGCGAGTGGCCCAGCACATAGGCCATCTCGGACGCGACCGCGTCCTGATAGAGCGGCACCGGGATCGCGCCGCACATCTGCGCCGCCACCATCGCCCAGTAATGCGCCGGCCGGTTGCGGCCGATGATCGCCACGTGATCGCCCCGCTCGAGCCCCAGCGCCAGGAACCCCAGCGCCAGCGCCCGGATCTCGGCCTGCGCCTCGGCCCAGGTCCAGCTCTGCCAGATCCCGAATTCTTTCTCGCGGTAAGCCGGACGGCCGCCCATCTGGGCCGCATTCCGCGCCAGCAGCGCCGGAATCGACCGCAGACCCGCAGCCGGCGTCGAATCGGGCCCGGAAGCGGGCCGTGTCATGGCGTTCATCTGTCCCCCTCTGGCGGCTTTGGGCCGCGGCACCGGGCTCTCCTCAACCCTGTGCCGGCTGCAAACCTGCCGGGCGATCCTTGCCCGAGTTTTGCCTGAATCCAACGAATTGTTTCACGCTTCCGCGCGGCCACGGGGGATGCTAGCCAGTCTGGCATGGTCTCGCACGACAGCCGCGCCGAACTGACCCAATCGGGGCTGAACCTGATCCAGCAGGCGATCTCGATCTTCGACGCCGACTTGCGGCTGGCGGTGTCGAACCGCGCCTATCAGCAGATGTTCGACCTGCCCGACGCGCTGACCGCCCCCGGCACCAGCTTCGAGGCGACCATCGCCTATCTCGTCGAGCGCGGCGAATACGGCCCCCAGCCCGACGCGCAGGCCGCCGTGCGCCTGCGGGTCGAGCAGGCGCGCACCTTCCAGCCCCATTACATCGAGCGCGCCCGCCCCAACGGCCGGATCATCGCCGTCGAGGGCGCGCCGCTGAGCCAGGGCGGCTGGGTCGCGGTCTACACCGACATCACCGAGATCAAGTCGCAAGAGGCGCTGCTGCGCGCCCGGTCCGAGGAGCTCTCGACCCAGGTGCTCGACCACGCCGAGCATCTCTCGGCCACCAACCGCCAGCTCGCCGCGACCATCTCGGCCCTCGAAGAGGCCAAGCGCGTGCTGACCGAGACCGAATCGCACACCCGGCAGGTGGTCGAGATGGTCCCGGCCCACATCGCCCACATCGACCGGGCGCACCGCTACACCTTCTCGAACAACCAGCTCGGCGCGGTGTTTCCCGGCGCGCCGGCGCGCATCGTCGGGCGCACCGGGTCCGAGGTGCTGGGCGAGACGTTCGAGCGCATCCGCCCGCACGTCGATGCCGCGCTCGCCGGCCAGCCGCAGGTGTTCGAGACCACCCACGACCCCACCGGACGGCGCATCCGCATCGCGCTGACGCCCGACCGCGACGGGCGCGGGGCCTATGTGCTCTCGACCGACGTCACCGCCGAGGTGCAGGCGCGCGAGGCGCTGGCCCACGCCGGGCGGCGCAGCCTTGCCGCGCAGATGACCTCGGGGCTGGCGCATGATTTCGGCAATCTGCTGACCATCATCCTCGGGCTGCAGGGCCGCCTCGCCAAGGCTCCGCTGCCGCGCGACGCGGCCGAGGACGTGGCCGCCACCCTCGCCGCCGCGCACCGGGGTGCCGCGCTCCTTCAGCGCATCGCGGGGATGGTGACGGGCGCCGCGCCCTCGCCGCGCCCGGTGGACCTGCCGGCGCTGATGGCGGAGCTGGCGCGGCTGGCGCGCCCCTCGCTGGGCGAGGGGGTGACGCTCGACCTTGACGTGGCGGTGGCGGGGGGCGAGCTGCTGCTCGATCCCGACGCGGTGCAAGACTCGCTTCTGAACCTGATCCTGAACGCCCGCGATGCGATGGCCCCGGCCGGCGGCGGCCGGATCACGCTGGCCGCGCGCGAGGTGGCGGGCTGGCTCGACCTGACCGTGGCCGACACCGGGCCGGGGTTCTCGCCCGAGGCGCTGGCCCGCGGGGCCGAGCCGTTCTTCACCACCAAGGGCGGTGGGCGGGCGGGGTCCGGGCTCGGGCTCTCGATGGTCTATGACCACGCCAAGCGTGCTGGCGGGACGCTGCACCTGGCCAACAGCGCCACCGGCGGGCTGGTCCGCCTGCGGCTGCCCCTGCGCCGCATCGCCCCGCAACTGGTGCTGCTGGTCGAGGACGACCCCGACCTGCGCACCGGGTTCCGCGAGATGCTGACCGGCATGGGCCACGCCGTGCTCGAGGCGGGCTCGCTTGCCGAGGCGCAGGCGCTGGGCGACATCGCCGGGCTGACGGCGGTGCTGTCGGACCTGCAACTCGGCGACGGCTCGGGGGCGGCGCTGGCGGGCCTCGGCCTGCCCCTGGTGCTGATGACCGCGCTGCCCGCCGGGCATCCGGCGCGCGAGGGGCTCGCGGCGCCGACGCTGACCAAGCCCTTCTCATCCGCCGATCTCGGCGCCGCACTCGGGGCCGCGCTGGCCGCCGCGCCCCCCCTCTCACCCCAAGCCGACGGACCGACCGCATGACCGACGCGCCGCTGATCGCCATCCTCGACGACGAGCCGGACATCCGCCGGCTTCTGGCCGCGGCGCTCGAGGACGCGGGGTTCCGCACCGCCGGCTTCGCCCGCGCCACCGAGTTCGAGGCCGCGCTCAGGCGCATGACCCCCGACGCCTGCCTCATCGACCTTGGCCTGCCGGACCGCGACGGGCTGGCGCTGGTGCACCGGCTGGCGACCGAATCCGGCGCGGCGATCATCATCATTTCAGGGCGCGCGCAGGTGCAGGACCGGGTGACGGGGCTGGAACTCGGCGCCGACGACTACGTGACCAAGCCCTTCGACCCGGCCGAGGTCGTGGCCCGCATCCGCGCCCGCCTGCGCCGCCCGGCGCGCGAGGCCGCCACCCGCGGCGCCCAGACCGCCCGCTTCGCGGGGTGGAGCGCGGATTTCGACCGCTACCTGCTGCGCGCGCCCGACGGGGCCGAGACCCCGCTCTCGCACGCCGAGGCCGAGATGCTGCGGATGTTCCTCGACAGCCCGCGCCGCCTCATCAGCCGGGCGCAGATGCTCGAAAGCCTCGGCGGCTCGGCGGGCGACAGCTTCGACCGGGCGATGGACGTGCGGATCTCGCGCCTCAGGACGAAGCTGGGCGAGGACCCCAAGAACCCGCGCCTGATCAAGACGATCTACGGCGCGGGCTACATCTTCCTCAGCGAGGTCGCCTGGGGCTGACCCTCAGGCGGCCGCCCCCGGCGCGCCGCGCCGTCCGGCCATCAGCTGCAGCACCGCGATCGGGACCACGATCAGCAGCCCCACCGCCGTCGCCCCCCAGTCGGGCGCCACCAGCAGGATCGCGGCAAAGCCGAGCGCGAGACGCTCGAGCATGTTCAGCGAAGCGAACAGCCAGCCGGTGATCGCCGCCGACAGCGCGAAGATCCCCATCACCGCCCCGCCGAAGGCGAGCGCAAAGTTCGTCCAGGTGAAGTCCTGCGTCACCAGCAGCAGCGCCGGCTGGAAGACGAAGACGAACGGGACCAGCGCCTTGCCCATCGACAGGCGGAACGCGGTGTTGCCGGCCTTGAAGGCGTTGGCCCCCGCGATCCCTGCCCCCGCATAGGCCGCCATCGCCACGGGCGGCGTCACGTCGGCCAGCACCCCGTAGTAGAAGACGAAGAAATGGGCGACGATCGGCTCGACCTGCAAGAGGCCGAGCACCGGGGCGGCCACGGCGACCATGATGATATAGTTCGCCGTGGTGGGGATGCCGCAGCCCATCAGGATGCAGACGATCCCGGTCAGGATCAGCGTGAAGAGCAGCGTCAGCGTGTCGACGCCCATCAGCTCGAACGGCAGCACCGCGAGCCAGCCCGACACCGACTGCGCCCAGCCGGCGGCGATCGAGGTCACCATGTAGGCGATCTTGAACCCCACGCCGGTCAGCGTCACGACGCCGATCACCACGCCGACCAGCGCCGCCGCGGCCGTCACCGACAGCGACTGGCGGGCGCCGAGCGCGAACCCCTCGAAGAGGCCGTGGGCCGAGGCGCGCAGCCCCTCGGTCACCCCGCGCGCGGTGATGTCCTGGATCAGCATCACCACGATGCAGGCGGTGATCGACCAGAAGGCCGCGGCGAACGGCGTCCGCCCCGACAGCAGCACGGCGATCAGGATGATCAGCGGCAGCACCGACAGCCAGCCCGCCTTGAGCACCCGCCAGGCGTTCGGCAGCTCGTCGCGGTGCAGCCCGCGCAGGCCCAGCCGCTTGGCCTCGAGGTGGACCTGCACCAGCACCCCGAAGAAATGCATGAACGCCGGCACCAGCGCGGCGGTCAGGATCGTGGTCAGCGGCAGGCCCAGATACTCGATCATCAGGAACGCGACCGCGCCCATCACCGGGGGCGTGATCTGCCCGCCGGTCGAGGCGGCGGCCTCGACCGCGGCGGCGAAGTGGCGGGGATAGCCGATGCGGATCATCGCCGGGATGGTCAGCGCCCCGGTGGTCACGGTGTTGGCGATCGACGACCCCGAGATCGAGCCGAGCAGCGCCGAGCTGAGCACCGAGACCTTGGCCGGCCCGCCCGCATAGCGGCCGGCGAGCGCCGAGGCGACGTCGATGAAGAGCTGCCCCAGCCCGATCCGCGTCGCCATGACGCCGAACAGGACGAAGTGGAAGACATAGGTGGCAATCACCCCCAGCGCTGTGCCGTAGATGCCCTGGCTGGTGAGATACAGGTGGTTGACGATGTTGGCCCAGCTTGCGCCGGGATGGACCAGGATGCCGGGCATCGACTGGCCGAAATAGGCATAGGCCATGAACAGGATGGCGATTACCGGCAAGGGCCAGCCCATCGAGCGGCGCACCGCCTCGAGCAGGACGATGATCAGCACCGTGCCCATGACGATGTCGGTGGTGTTGGGGTTGCCGACGCGGAAGGCGAGCTCGGCATAGATCCACGGCACGTAAAGCGCCGTGACCGCCCCCGCGATCCCCATCACCCAGTCGGTCACCGGCACGCCGAGGAACGACAGCGGCCCGGTCGCGGGCTCCTGCCGGCCGGACGCCGAGAAGGCCATGAAGATCAGGAACAGCGTCACCGCCATGTGCAGCCCGCGGTGGATCGTGGCCTGCGGGATGCCGAACCCGGCGGTGTAGTAGTGATAGCAGCTGAGCAGGAACAGGATGCCGCCAGCGAGGATGGCGACGGGCTTCAGCCAGACCCGGAACCGCAGCTCGGGATCGAACTTCTCCTCGATGGCCTGCAACTCGTCGGCGCTGAGCAGGTCCGGCTCGTCGTAATGCGCGGGGCGCTGGCCCGGCGGATGGCCCGGAGGATGGCCCGGCGGGTGATCCGACAGCCGCCCGCCCGGCGTCGCGCCGGGGGCGGCATCGGCCGGGCGCTGGCCCTGGATGAGGGGGTCGCGGTCAGTCTCGCGGTTGGTCATGGGCACTGTCCCCTGTGCGGCCGGCGGCGTGTCGTTGTTCTGTGCGCCGGCGGGTGGCGGGGCCGCGCGGTCTGCCCGCACGGCCCCCGGTCATGACGGGCTTACTTCAGCAGCCCGGCTTCCTTGTAGAACCGCTCGGCGCCCGGGTGCAGCGGGATGCCCAGACCGTCGAGCGCGTGTTCCTTGGTGATCATCTTGCCCTTGGCGTGGCCCGCATCCAGCTGCTTGCGGGTGTTGTCGTTCCACAGCGCCTTGGTGATGTTGTAGATCAGCTCTTCGGGCTGGTCGGCCGAGGTCACCCACTGCGCGCCCACCGCGATGGTGGCCACGTCGGCGTCGTTGCCGTCATAGGTGCCGGCCGGGACGGTGTCCTTGGCGAAGAACTTGCTCTCCAGCACTTTGTCGGCCACCGCGCCGTCGATCGGCACCAGCTTGACCTTGTGCTGGCTGGCCAGCTCGGCGATCGCGCCGGCCGGATAGCCGCCGACGAAGAAGAACGCGTCCATCGCGTTGTCCTTCATCCGGTCCGCGGCCTGGTCGGGTTTGAGATACTCGGGCCGGATGTCGGCCTCGGACAGCCCCGCCGCCTGCAGGATCAGCTGCGCATCGACCAGCGTGCCCGAGCCCGGCTCGTCCAGCGAGACGCGCTTGCCCTTGAGGTCGGCGACCGAGTTGATCCCCGACCCTTCCGAGGCGACCAGGTGGATCGACTCGGGGTAGAGGTTGGCGATGGCGCGCAGCTTCTCGGCCTTGGGCTTGCCCTCCCAGATGCCGGTGCCGGTGTAGGCCCAGGCGGCCACGTCACCCTGCGCGAAGCCGGATTCGAGCGTCCCGCCCATGATCGCGTTGACGTTGGCGACCGAGCCGTTCGCGGCGAGCGCCGAGGCGACCAGCCCCGGCACCCCGCACGAGCCGCCGTCCTCGCAGGCTCGCGAGCCGGGGGGCGCCGAGATGGCGTTCGCCAGCAGACCGCCGATCGGGTAATAGGTGCCCGCCGTGCCGCCGGTGCCGATGCGGAAGAACGCCATGTCCTGCGCCGCGGCCATGCCACTCATGGCGACCATCGCTGCGGTGGCCAGTCCCAGAATCCGTCGTGTGAACATCGTTCTTCCTTTCGCCGTGTGTCGCGGAATGTGTTCCGGGTTGTGCCCCGGATGGGTGGCAGTCTGCACCGCGAGGCCCGGCACGGCAAACCTGAATGCAGCCTCAGCCCGGCAGGCGCAACCGCACGGCGAAGAAACCGTCCAGCCCGCCGCGCCCGGGCCAGTGATGGGGCAGCGTCCGCAGCGCGCCCTCGGGGGTGATCCATGCAGGCTCGAGGCCCGGCGCGACGGGCGGCTCGACGACCAGCCCCGGATGGCGGGCCAGCGCCGCCGCCAGCTGCGCCTCGCCCTCGGCCGGGTGGATCGAGCAGACCGCATAGACCAGCCGCCCGCCGGGACGGATCAGCCCCAGCGCGTGGTCGATCAGCGCCGCCTGCAGCCGCACCAGCTCGGGGATCATCGCCCCGTCGCGGATCAGCGGCAGCTCGGGGTGGCGCCGGATCGTCCCGGAGGCCGAGCACGGCGCGTCGAGCAGCACCGCATCGAGCAGCGCCTCGGGCCGCCACGCCAGCGCATCCGCCGCGACCAGCGTGGCATTCAGCCCGGTGCGGGCGAGGTTCTCGCTCACCCGCGCGAGCCGCGCCTCTGACAGGTCGACCGCCGTCACCTCGGCCCCCGCCGCAGCAAGTTGCATCGTCTTGCCGCCGGGCGCGGCACAGAGATCAGCGATCCGCTCGCCGGGCCGGGGGTCGAGCATCCGCGCCGGCAGCGCGGCGGCGGCATCCTGCACCCACCAGTCGCCGGCGTCATAGCCCGGCAGCGCCGAGACCTGCGCCCCCGGCTCAAGCCGGTGACTGCCGGTCGGCAGCGCCGCGCCGGGCAGCGCCGCCCTCGGCTTGCCGGTCAGGTCGAGCGGCGGCAGCGCCTCGAGCGCGGCCTCGATGGCCGCGGCCACTGCCTCGCCCCAGCGCGCCCGCACCGGGCTGCGCAGCCACGCGGGCAACCGCGTCGCGGGCGCGGCGTCCCAGTCCGCCTGCGCCTCGGCGGCGCGGCGCAGCACGGCGTTGACCATCCCCGAAGCCGCCGCGCCCTTGGGGCCGAGCGCGCGCACCTGCTCGACGGCGGCGTTCACCGCCCCGTGCGGCGCTTCGCCCAAGCCCAGCATCTCGGTGGTGGCGAGCGCCAGCGCGTCGCCGATCTCGGGCGCGGGCGTCCGGCGCAGCAGGGGCGCCAGCACCGCCTCGCCCCGGCGCCGGGCGCGCAGGGTCGCCGTGGCCAGCCGCTGC
>NZ_JBHMQU010000030.1:0-3130 GCF_042435015.1 Paracoccus panacisoli
GCGCCCAGCGGCCGCCCGCAGCCGCTGTCCGCGCCCCCGCGCGCCCCGCGAGGCAGCGCGCTCGGGCATCGGTTCAGCCGGCCGCCCGCGCACACCCTAGGGCGATCCGGGCGCACCACCGCCTCACGCGCGAGGGCCTGACGCCGCGGGCGACACCGCGTCCGGACCGCCCCACGGTTCCGGGCCGGCGCAGCCTCCGCCGGTGGACGCCGTGCCGGCCCGCCCCCCCCCGCGCGACGCCGCCCCCACTCGGGCTGGACGCAAATATCCCCGCCGGAGGCATCCCACGCTGCCACTCGCGATGCCCTGGGGCAGGGCGCCGCGCCCAAACGCTGCCGGCCCGACGAGCCCTGCATTCCACGGCCGCCGCCCGGCGCCGGGCGCCGAATCTCACACGGCCGGGGCCACCATCGCCTCGGCGCGCCGTCTCCCGAACTCCGCCAAGCCAGACGCCCGGCGCCCGCCCCGCCTCACGCCACCGGCGGCACCAGCACCACCGGCACGCCGGCCCGGGCGCTCACCGCCTGCGCGACCGAGCCGAGCACCCGGTCGATGGCGCGTTCCCGGCGCTCGCCCATGACGATGGCCGAGGCGCCCAGCCGTTCTGCCGCGGCGAGGATCTGCTCGTCGGCGTCGCCATAGGCCACGTGCGTCCCGACCGGGCCGCCGACGACGTCCTGGGCCCAGGCGTCGGCGCGGTCGGCGGCCTCCTGCATCAGGCTCTGGCGCAGCTCGGCATAGGCGGGGCCGTGGGCGGCGTGACGCATCCCCTCGACCACGAGGATCAGCGCCAGACCCGCGCCGCGGGCGGCGGCCTCGGCCTGGGCTGCGGCGAGGATATGGGCCTGCGCCTCGATGTCCGAGGGGTCGAGCGCGACGAGGACGGGGGCGGTCATGGCGAATCCTTTCTGAGCCTCGGGGCTGAGCGGACCACAGATGGCGGCCGCCCCGCAAGCTGATGCCCCCTGCGCGGCGCGGGCGCAATGTCGCAACCGTTCCATTGCCCCGTCGCAAAGCGCCTTGCCGCGCGGCCCCGCCCGGCCCCAGTCTGGGCGCCAAGTCCCGATTTGCAGCACAGGCTTTGCCGATGGCCGACGCCCGCCCCCCGCTTTCGCCCGCCGCCCCCGCACGCTCGGGGCGCTATTCGGTCTTTGCCATCGCCCGGCAGGCGATGAGGCTGCACCAGGGGTGGGGCCGGGCCTGGGCCTCGCCCGCGCCGCGCAAGCGCTACAAGGTGGTCATCGTCGGCGCCGGCGGGCACGGGCTCGCCACCGCCTATTACCTTGGCAAGAACCACGGCATCACCGATGTCGCGGTGATCGAGAAGGGCTGGCTCGGCGGCGGCAACACCGGCCGCAACACCACGATCATCCGCTCGAACTACCTGCAGGACCCGTCGGCGGCGATCTATGACAAGGCGCTGAAGCTTTACGAGACGCTGAGCCAGGACCTGAACTACAACGTCATGTTCAGCCCGCGCGGGCTGATCATGCTGGCGCAGACCGAACACGAGGTGCGCGGCTACCGCCGGACGGTGAACGCCAACCACCTGCAGGGCGTGGCGACGCGCTGGATCGACCCGGCCGAGCTCAAGCGGCTGGTGCCGATCATCGAGATCGGCGGCCCGCGCTATCCGGTGCTCGGCGGGCTCTACCAGGAGCGCGGGGGCACTGCGCGCCATGACGCGGTCGCCTGGGGCTATGCGCGGGCTTGCAGCGACATGGGGATGCACATCATCCAGAACTGCGCCGTGACCGGGGTGGACACCGCCGGCGGCCGGGTCCGCGCGGTCGAGACGGCGAAGGGGCGGATCGAGTGCGACAGCCTCGCCATGGTGGTCGCGGGCCATTCCTCGGTGCTGGCCGGGATGGCCGGGTTCCGCCTGCCGATCGAATCGATCGCGCTGCAGGCGCTGGTCAGCGAGCCGATCAAGCCCTGCCTCGACGTGGTGGTGATGGCCAACACCGTGCACGGCTATCTGTCGCAATCCGACAAGGGCGAAATGGTGATCGGCGGCGGCACGGACGGGTTCGTGAACTACACCCAGCGCGGCTCGTGGCACCATGTCGAGGAGACCGTCCGGGCGCTGATCGAGACCTTCCCGATGCTCTCGCGCCTCAAGATGCTGCGGCAGTGGGGCGGGATCGTGGACATGACCGGCGACCGCTCGCCGATCCTGTCGCGCACCCCGGTCGAGGGGATCTACGTCAACTGCGGCTGGGGCACCGGCGGGTTCAAGGCGATCCCCGGCTCGGGCTGGGCGATGGCCGAGCTGGTGGCGAAGGGGACGCCCGGGCCGCTCGCCGCGCCCTTCGGGCTCGAACGCTTCGCCGAGGGGCGGTTCATCGACGAGAGCGTGGCGGCGGGGGTGGCGCATTGATGCCGCTTGCAAAATCCACGGACTGGCGGCATCCGGCTGGCATATTCACCAGCACGGAGGGCCTGACATGGCCACCAACAACGAATCGAACTCGGGCCTGTGGTTCCTCATCGGCGCCGTCATCGTCGCGGTCGCGGCGATCGTGTGGTACCTCAACGCCGGCGGCGCCCCGGCCGGCGGCACCAACGTCACCGTCGAGGCCCCCGCAGCCACCGCGCCTGCGGCCCCGGCTGCCCCGGCTGGCGGCACCGCCGAGACCACCAGCTCGACCACCACGACCACCACGACCGCTCCGGCGACCAACTGAGCCTGCCCCGGCCCCTGCGCTGCGGCGCGGGGGCCGGACGCCGCGCCCTGCGGCCTGCGCCGGCGGTTGGCCGCGGCTGACCGAAGTCAAGGCCGCCGCCCCGGGCGCGCGGCACTCTCGTGACGGGCGCCCCGCTTCGGGCCGCCGCGCGTCCAGCCTCGAGGTAGCGTCATGGCCGATCCCCGCTCCACCCCTCCCGCCCCGCGCCGCGGTGCCGCCGTCTGGCCGCTGGTCATCGGCGCGGCCGTCGTCATCCTGGCCGCGGTCTGGTTCTTCACCTCGGGCGCCGACATCGAGCCGCCCCCGCCGACGCCGTCCAGCCCGGCCGCCACCGGCGCGCCGGGCGAACCCTCCGGCGTCACCGGCTCTGGCCCGCAGCCCGGCGCCCCGGTCGCCGCCCAGGCGCCTGCCGGCTCGGCCACGGTGCCCGTCCGGCCCTGAGG
>NZ_JBHMQU010000031.1:0-1633 GCF_042435015.1 Paracoccus panacisoli
GCGCCGCGCGGCGCTCAACGCCGGCGGGCCGCTCGCGCCCGCCCGCTGGCCCGGCGCCACGGTCGAATCCGCCGCCACCCCGCCCGGCGAACCGTTGGGCGGCTGGCTGCTGGCTCTCGCCGCGCTGCTGCTCGGCGCCGACGCGCTCGGCAGCGCAGCACTCGCCGGCACGCGCCGCCGTCATCGGGCAGGGGTGGTGGCATGATGCGGGTGGCCTCTGCAGTAGCGCAGCCTTGGGTTGCTGGGGCGGAGACTCAGCGCTCCCGAGGTTCGGGGGAAGTGTCCTTGCCCGCCACCCTGCGGCCAGTGCCTTTTGGTCTCTCGCTGGGTTTCGCTGGATGGCGGCCGCCCTCTGCCGTTCCGCAGTCAGTTTCGCGGAACTCCGGGCCACCACCAAAGGTGTCAGCGCACGCGCGCGCCGTCGCCGAGCCTGACCGTGCCACCCTTTCGCGCCGTGGACCCTCCACGCGGCCGGCATTGTATGCTGTTCTCAAGGCGCTTCTTCTGTCAGTACGGCGCACCCCCTCCGCGGCATCTGCGCCGTTCCGGCACCCCGCCGCACACCGCACCCCCCGCGCCTCCGACCCACCGCGGCTCCGCCCCACGGCGCTGCTCACCCCACTCCTCCTCGCCCTCCTCACCGCCCCCGCGCTGGCCCAGGACGCCCCACCCCCGGCACCGGGGCCATCCGCCGCGCTCACCCCCGCCGCCCCCGACCCGCGCCTCGCCGAGGCCGCGGGCACCGGGGCGCTCGCCTATGTCGTCACCGGCGACCCGCGCGTGGACGCCGCCTCCGAGGCGGGGCTCACCGGCCTGTCGCAGGGCCTGACCGAGCGCACCACCGTCGAGCCCGGGCCGCCGGTCGGCGTCGATCTCGACACCGACGACCTGTCGCTGCTGACCTTCCTCTACTGGCCGGTGACCGAGGACCAGCCGCTGCCCGGGCCGCCCGCCTACGCCGCGCTCAACCGCTTTCTGCGGACCGGAGGCATGATCGTCTTCGACACC
This sequence comes from Paracoccus panacisoli, assembly GCF_042435015.1. Taxonomy (NCBI): domain Bacteria; kingdom Pseudomonadati; phylum Pseudomonadota; class Alphaproteobacteria; order Rhodobacterales; family Paracoccaceae; genus Paracoccus; species Paracoccus panacisoli. The sequence goes on from NZ_JBHMQU010000031.1 coordinate 1,009, forward strand.
CGCGACGGCGACCTCGCCGGGACCGGGGCGCCGGACGCGAGCGTCGCGCTCCAGCGGCTGGCCGCGCCGCTCGACATCCCGCCGCTCGCGCCGCTGCCGCCCGATCATGTGCTGACCCGCGCCTTCTACCTGCTCGACAGCTTCCCCGGCCGCTGGACTGCCGCCCCGCTCTGGGTCGAGGCGCCGCAGTCGCCCGAGGCGACCGGCGCGGGCTTCGCCCCCTCGAACGACGGCGTCTCGCCCGTGATCATCGGCGGCAACGCCTATGCCGAGGCCTGGGCCACGACGCCCGAGGGCCTGCCCGCCTACGCCATCGGCGCGGGCTACGACGGTGAGCGGCAGCGCGAGCTGGCGCTGCGCTTCGGCATCAATCTCGTGATGTATGCGCTGAGCGGGAACTACAAATCCGATCAGGTCCACGTCCCCGAACTGCTCGAGCGGCTGGGGCGCGAGGCGCCGCGTGGGCCGGGGGTTATCGGGCCGGGGGCGATCCGGTGACGCGGCTCACCTTCGACCCGGCGCTGCCTTGGGCGGCGGTCGCCGCGCTGGCGGCGCTGGCGCTCGCCGCCGCGGCGCTGGCCTGGGCGGCGGGCGAGTGGGCCATGCGCGGCCACCCGTCGCTGCT
>NZ_JBHMQU010000032.1:0-72749 GCF_042435015.1 Paracoccus panacisoli
GCTGCCCGGCCCGGACCCGGCGGCGCTGCCGGCGCTGGCGCAGGCCGCGCGAGAGGCCTTCGCATCCGCGCGCGGGCAGCGCGCCAGCGTGCCCCGCGGGGCCCACGCGGTGCTCTTTCCCGGCGCCGCGGTCGGGGCGGCGCTGCGGAGTGCGGCGGCCGGCACCGATCCTGCCGGCCCCAGCGAGTTCGCCCGTCGGGCGGCGCTGGCCCGCCTCGCCCTCACCGGACGCTGGTGGATTTAACTGGTTCTTCAGCAGTTTCTGCGATGGTTCGAGAGACGCCGAATCGCAGGGACCGCCGATGCGCCACGATCTTCCCGTTCCTCTCACCCGCCCGACCTGACCCGATGCGCCCGGTCAAGGTCCTCATCGTGGACGACTCGATGACGATGCGGCGGCTGATCCGGCTGGCGCTGTCGGACGATCCGCGGATTGAGGTGGTGGGCGAGGCCCGCGACACCGCCCAGGCCACCGCGCGGATCGCCGAGCTGCGGCCCGACGTGCTGACGCTGGACGTCGAGATGCCGGGGGAGAGCGGCCTCGCCTTCCTCGAGCGGCTGATGGTCGATCGCCCGATGCCGGTGATCATGGTCTCGACGCTCACCCAATCGGGCAGCGCGGCGGCGGTGCAGGCCCTGTCGCTGGGCGCGGTCGACTGCGTGGGCAAGCCGTCGGCGCCGCAGTCGGGGGATTTCGCGGGGCTGCGCGACCTGATCGTCGCCGCCGCGGGCGCCCGCATCCGCGCCCGGCCGCGCCCGGCGCCTCCTCCGGCGTCGGCTGAGCCCCGTGACGGCGGTTTCGCCTGGAACGGGCGCGTGGTGCTGATCGGGTCCTCCACCGGCGGGGTGGATGCATTGGAGCGCATCCTGGCCGAGTTTCCTTCGAACTGCCCGCCGACCCTTATCACCCAGCACATGCCGCCGGCGTTCCTCGCCAACTTCGCCCAGCGGCTCGACGCGCGGATCGCGCCGCGGGTGCGGCTCGCCGAGACCGGACTGCCGGTGCAGCAGGGATCGATCTACATCGCGCCGGGCGGCGAGACGCATCTGCGCCTCGGACAGCCGCGCACCCCGGTCTGCGAACTGGTCGACGACGACAAGCGCAACGGCCACCGGCCCTCGGTGGACTTCCTGTTTGAGAGCGGGGCAGCGCTCGGCGAGCGGGCGATCGGGGTGATGCTGACCGGCATGGGCCGCGACGGCGCCGAGGCGATGCTCGCCCTGCGCCGGGCCGGCGCGACGTGTCTTGCTCAGGACGAGGCGACCTCGGTGGTCTGGGGGATGCCGCGCGTCGCCCATGAGCTCGGGGCGGTGGATCGGCTCGTGCCGTTGCAGGAAATGACCCAGGCGATCCTCGATCTCTCCGGGCGAAGGGTGCCGGGGGTGAACGGGTCTCTCGACAGTCCTACTTCATGATCCGGCCTACTCGACGCGCAGGTGGCAAACGCTCAAATACCTGCAGAGCGCCTGTGAGGCGTCGGCACTCCCGCTACTTCACCAGTAGCCGGCGATAGGTGACCGCGTCAGGGTCGCCCGCTGCTGCAGCCTCGGCGGCTTCGTGCACGGCGGCGTTGAGCGGAGACAAGCTGCACACCGGATCGGTGGCCGCCGGGTCTCCGGCAAGCCCGAGGGCCTGACAGCGGCAACCGCCAAAATCAACCGTCTTGCGCGCGCAGGACCGGCACGGCTCGGACATCCACGCCGTGCCGCGGAACGCATTGAACGCCGCGCCGTCGTGCCAGATCTCGTCCAGTGTCGCCTCGCGCACGTTCTGAAACCGCAGCCGCGGTATGGTCTGAGCCGCATGGCAGGGCAGCACCATGCCGTCCGGCGTCACGTTGAGCCCGGTTGAGCCCCAACCGCCCATACAGGCCTTGGGAAAGCGCGCGTGGTGATCCGCGGGAACGTAGTCGATGACCATCCGGCCTCGCAGCCGCGTTCGCGAATCCTCGACAACCTGCCGCGCCGTGACGGCTTGGGCGCGGGTCGGCATCAGCGCGCCGCGGTTGAGGTCGGCCCATCCGTGAAACTGGACCGTCGCGATTTCGATCCGTCGCGCACCCATCGCCAGCGCGAGCTCGATCATCCGCGGCACGTCGTCGATGTTCTGCCGATGGACGACGGCGTTCAATGTCAGCGGAAACCCGACGTCGCCGATCCAGCGCGCCACCTGAAGCTTGCGGGCCCAACTGCCGTTCATGCCGCTGATCCTGTCGGCCATCGTCGGGCCGACGCCCTGGAGGGAAAGCTGGAAATGCTCGACGCCGGCGCTCTCGAGTTCGCGCAGACGCGCAGGGGTGAGCCCCAGCCCCGACGTAATCAGGTTGACATAGAGACCGGCGTCCCGCGCACCTGCAACAATGTCGGCGAGGTCTCGGCGCGAGGCGGGCTCGCCGCCCGAAATATGGACCTGAAGCACGCCAAGCGCCGCCGCCTGCGCAAACACCCGGGCCCACTCTGCGGCGTCGATCTCGTCTGCGGCCCGGGTCAACTCGACCGGGTTCGAGCAATAGGGGCAGGCGAGCGGACAGCGGTGCGTGATCTCGGCCAGCATCGCGATCGGCAGGCCAGGCGTGACCGGATGGCCCATGAGGTCGCGCGGGGCCGGTCGTGGCGCGAGCGCGGGGCTGTTCACGCCGACCTCACGAAGACCATGCGGCGAGCGATCAAATCGTCCAGAAAGCTCGCCACATCGCTGAGGATGACCGCCTCGGGTGCGTCGTATCGGGCTGCGAGCTCCGCCACGATCTCGTCCAGGGTGCGCCCATCGAGCGATGTGAGGATCGCCTCTCCCACCGGATCGAGTTGCAGGGCGCGCTCGGGGGCCTGCAACACGCGCAGGCCCCGCACCGGATCATCCGCAAGGCGGACGCCACGCGGCAGATAGGGCACCGTCTTGCCGTTGAGGGGCGGATCGGGAGGCGGAGCGATGAAGTGGCCCTTCAGCCCGTCATCCAAAGAGGTCGCAGCCGGCAGGGGCGACGTTTCGGGGCCGACCACCTTCGTCTCAGGTGGCTCAGCCGGGGACCTAGGCGCGAGCACCCTGGCGGTCAGCCCAGCCCGCCTCACTACGCCGGCGTCCCGCGTGGAGGCCCCCTGCCGCGCCCCGCTTGCAGGATCACCGTCCAAAGCAGGCGTTCCGTTCGAGCCGGTCCTGTACGATGCGGTCATGGTGCCATCCCCTCCCCCGGCCGCCATGCCCCGGGCGGGATATGCCCCTCGACGTAGCCATGCCACAGCGCGTCAAGTTGTGCCCACAGAACGTCGGTCTTGAACTCGAGCGCCGCCGCGGCCGCATCTTGCCGCTCGGCGGTATCGGCATGGTCCAGCACCCAGCGCAGGCCGAAGGCGACATCCTTGGGTGCCTCTGTCAGCCGGGTGCGGAAATAACTCAGCGCCGCGTCATCGGCGAAATCGTAGTGACGGAGCAGCCCCTCGATCCGCGCGGCATGAATCGCCGGCGCGAACATCTCGGTCAGGCTCGCGGCCACCGCGTCGAGCAGCGGCATGTCCCGCACGAAGCGGACATAGGCCTCGACCGCAAAGCGCGTCGCCGGCATCGCGCCCCGGCCGCTCGCGACATAGTCGGGGTCAAGCCCCACCGCCCTGGCGAGCGCCAGCCAGCGCCGGATACCCCCGCCTTCGGCGACGCCGCCGTCGTGGTCTTCGATCCGCGAGCGCCAGATTCGGCGCAGATGCGGGTCCTCGACGCGGCTCAGGAAGGCTGCATCCTTCATCGGGATGCGCGACTGATAGATCCAGCGATTCACCACCCAGGCCCGCACCTCGTCCGGTGTGCATTCACCGCCGTGCAGCCGGCGATGGAACGGATGCTTGTCGTGATACCGCTCGTGGCCGATGTTGCGCAGCCGCGCCTCGAACGCCTCGCGCGAGAGGGCCTGATCATGATGGGTCACGGGACGACCTCCATGCCATCGCGGCCGATCTGCCAGCCAGCCGCGCGAACCTGCCGCGCCTCGTCCGAGCCGGGGTCGCAGAGCGGGTTCGAGTTGTTGATGTGGACGTAGATGCGCGAACCCACGTTGACGTCATCAAGACGCGACAGGCTCTCGCGGACCGGCAGGTGCCCCATACGCCGGCTGGTCTTGACGCCCAGCCCCGCCTCGATCATCTCATCGTCGGTCCACAGCGTGCCGTCGAACATCAGCACGTTTGCCCCCTCGATCCGCGCCGTCAGCCAATCGGGAAGTTCGGCACAGCCCGGGATGTAGCAGACCCGTCGGCCATTTGCCGACAGCTCGACCCCGACCGTGGTGTCCGCCACGAGGTCGGTCTGGACGCGCTCACCCTCGAGGTAAAGCGGCACCTTGCCCGGAACCGCAAAGAGGGTCGCAGTCAGACCAGGGACGAGCTCAAAGGGGGTATCGAGCGCCACCGTTCGGCGCATTACCAGTGCCGGCGAGAGGGCCGCGAGCATCGGGTTCATGGCCAGCGCCTCGTGAATCGCTGTGGTGGCGAACAGGTCGAATGCCTGACCTTCGCGCAGCGTCATCAGCCCGGCGACGTGATCGAGATCGCCGTTGGTCACCAGCACAGCTCGCAGCGGGCTGTCGCGCAGGCCGTTCGGGTGCAACTGGGGCGTGGCCGAGATCTGAGCGCGGATGTCAGGCGATGCATTGATAACGGCCCATGTCTCGCCGTCAGCGCTGACGGCGATCGCACTTTGCGACATCGGCGCAAGCCTGTCCGATCGAGCGGAAACGCAGTTCCGGCAACCGCAATTCCATTGCGGCAATCCTCCGCCCGCTGCGGCCCCGAGGATGATGATCCGCATCGGCGGGTCCTCTCGATAGCTTCAAGCTGGGAGCAAGTGGGGCGGCCCGATCACCTGAGGGCCGCCCGACCGGTCAGAACAGAACGGGCTCGTCCTCGGCCGGCGCGTACATGTTGATCTCCATGCCGCAGGCGATTTCCTTGAGAATGGGTTTGGTCCAGGCCATGTTCGTCGTCTCCTCCTGACAGAGCCGGAAGCCCGGCTGTCCCTCGAGGTTAACCGCCGACCGCGGTTTGGCAACGCGACCTAGGTCGCACAACATGACCGCTTGTTCCCGATCAATGGCAGGACAGATCGGACCCGGCGCCCAGACCGCTCTCCAAAACGGAAAACCGCGCCGCTGCAGGGCCGGGCGCGGTCGGGTCGTCTCGAAAGGGGGCGATCTTACTTGATCTTGCCTTCCTTGTACTCGACGTGCTTGCGGAGGACGGGGTCGTACTTGTTGACCGTCATCTTCTCGGTCATCGTGCGGGCGTTCTTCTTGGTGACGTAGAAGTGCCCGGTTCCCGCCGTCGAGTTCAGACGGATCTTGATCGTCGTCGGCTTCGCCATTGGTCCTGCTCCTGCTGCGGGGCGGGCCTCTGGGCCGCTGTCCGATTACCCCGTCCTAATCTGTGAAGCCCGCCTTTTAAGCGTGCCCACCCGGGTGTCAACCGGATTCGGCAGGAAATGCCGCCGAAAACGCCCTCAGCGCGCCCTGAGCAGGCACATGACCTTGGCGACGCCGCCACCCGCATCCTCGATCGGCACCAGCACCGCGGTCGAGGCGACCGCGCGGCGGCAATCGAGCGTGACGCGCACCGTCTCGCCGCCCGCGGCCTCGGCCAGCGCGCCGCGGAGAGCCAGCCCATCGGCATGGGGCCAGAGCTGCCACCAGAAGCGGCCGCCGGGGCCGAACCGCCCCGGCTCACCCGGCATAAGCAGCGACTGCGCGGCGGGGTTGAGCTGGGTCACGCGGCCATCGGGGTCCATCAGGATCACCGGCTGGACCATGTGGCGCATGAGCGCGAGCGCCAGCCGCGTGCCGCGGTCGGCGCCGGGGGTGGAGGACAGCGCGAGGCCGGCGGCCAGCTCGACCGGGATGGCATCGCGCAGGACGGATTCGGGGTGCGGCAGCATGGAATCCCTCGCGAAACTGAAAATGGGTACGACAATCCCTGCAACTTTAGCATGAGTTGCCGAACCGACAGACACAATTTTCATCAGTCGGTCTGCCGCCGCGACACGGGACGTCGCGTGCGGGGCAGCGCAGGAGTTGGAAACGCGCGGATGGCCTGTAAGCCGGGTTCTGTCCAAGGGGCTTGCGCCCCTCTGGATGACCATTCCTCTCGGCCCGCCATTGCTGACGGGCTCAAGCTGCCAACCCGGATCTGCTGGGGCGCAGGCGGCCCTGCGGGGTTGCCCCCGCGCGCGATCCCTATTCGGCATTGCTCCCGGTGGGGCTTGCCGTGCCGGTCCGGTTGCCCGTCCCGCGGTGGGCTTTTACCCCACCGTTTCACCCTTGCCTGCGGTTGGTCCCCGAGGGGGCGTGGCCGCTGGCGGTCTCTTCTCTGTGGCGCTTTCCCTGGGGTTGCCCCCGCCGGGCGTTACCCGGCACCGTGCCTGCATGGAGCCCGGACTTTCCTCGCGCGGCCCCGCCCCGAAGGTCGGCCCGCCCGCGGTCATCCAGCCATCCGCAGGCGCCGAGATAGGGGGGGCGGCGGCCCCGGTCAAGCGCGGCCTCACCGCCCGGGCGGTCGAAAGATCCATCAGCACGGACGGCGGGGGCGAGCGGCCCCCTGCCCTGTCAGTCGAGCCGCAGCGCCGCGAGGATCGGCCCCGGACGCCCGCCCCGCAGCGGCTGCTGGACGAGGATCGCGTGGCGGGTGTCGGCGGGGTAGCCGCGGCTTGCCATGGTGCCCGGCCGCACGGTCAGGCGCAGCGGGGTGCGGGCCGGCCAGGCGCTGAGCTTTTCGACCCCCACCACGATGTTGCGGTAGAGGATCGAGTGGCCGCGGTTCTCGCCGCCGTCGATCCGCACCTTGCGCTCGGGCAGGTAGCGGACCAGCAGCACGTCGACGCCGCCGGGGATCGCCGCCCGGGGGGTCAGGTCGATCACCGGGTTGCCGCCGTCCTCGGCCGCGGTGACCATGACGGCGGGCGGGCGGCTCGAATGTTCGTCGATGAGGGCGAGCAGTCCCATCCGGCCCACGCCGATCAGCGTGTCCTGCCCGTCCACGATGATCTGCGGCGTATAGACCCCGCGCTCGCCGGCGGCGGCGGCGTAGCCCTCTTGCCGGGTGGTGTGGCGGGGGTCGGCGAAATTGTCGGTCCAGCCGAGATAGTCCCAGTAGTCCACGTGCCAGCTGAGCGGCAGCACGCCCGGCAGGTCGGCGAGCCCGGCCAGCAGCGCATCGGCCGCCGGGCAGGTCGAGCAGCCCTGCGCGGTGAAGAGCTCGACCACCACCGGCGCCGCGATGCTGCGCGCCATCGCCGCGCGGGGCGCCGGGGCGGCCTGCCCGCGCATCGGGTCGGCGCGCTCGGGGACGAGGGCGAAGCCCTCTCCGCCCATCGGCATGTCCTCGACGAACCCCTCGCCCGGGACGGTGTAGCCGTTGTCGTCGGGGGCCTCGATCACCGCGATGTCGCTGGGATCGGCGGCGTCACCCATGTCGCCCGGGTCGAAGCCGGGATCGAAGTCGCCGGTGTCGGGCGCGTCGCCCACCTGCTCCTGCCCCGGCGCGCCATCGAAGGGGTCGGCGGAGAGCGCGTGCGGCGCGGCGGTCAGCGAGACGAGCAGCACGGACAGCGCGAGTGCCAGCGCCTTGAGCGGCGTCCGGCCCGGCCCGGAGGAGGGACCCGATGACAGGGCGCAGGCCAGCCGCGAAGTCGGGACGGGGTGGCGGAATGGGGTCGGCGCGGCGCAGGACATGGCCTGTCTTTAGGGCCAATTCGCCGGAGCGGCCAAATCAACGCTTCGTTAGACCCGCGCGCTGTGGCGTGACCGCCGCACCCGGCCCGGCGCGGCGTTCCGCCCGCGCCCCGCGGCCACGGTTCGCCCCACCGCAATGCCCCGCTTGCAGCGCCCGCGCTAAATGTATACTATGGCATACAAAGACGCGCCCCGGGGGCCGCCGACCCGCCATGCAGCGCTTGCGCTGCGCGGCGGATCGGGGCAATCGGGGCGCAGACCCGCCCTCCCGCCAGCTCTCCACCGTTGAAAGGACAGCCATGCCGATCGTCACCGGAACCGACACCGCCAAGACCCGCCGCGAGCTTTCCGCGGGCGGCGCGACCTACGCCTATTACTCGATCCCGGCCGCGACCGAGGCGGGGCTTGGCGATTTCTCGCGCCTGCCCGCGGCGCTCAAAGTCGTGCTCGAGAACATGCTGCGCTTCGAGGATGACGGCTTCACCGTCAGCGTGGACGACATCAAGGCCTTCGCCCAGTGGGCGCAGGACGGCGGCAAGTCGGACCGCGAGATCGCCTATCGCCCGGCCCGCGTGCTGATGCAGGACTTCACCGGCGTTCCGGCGGTCGTGGACCTCGCCGCGATGCGCGACGGGATCAAGGCGCTTGGCGGCGACGCGCAGAAGATCAACCCGCTGAACCCGGTCGATCTGGTCATCGACCACTCGGTGATGGTGGACGAGTTCGGCACCCCGCGCGCCTTCCAGCGCAACGTCGATCTGGAATACGACCGAAACATGGAACGCTATCAGTTCCTGAAATGGGGCCAGGGCGCGTTCAACAACTTCCGCGTGGTGCCGCCCGGGACCGGCATCTGCCACCAGGTGAACCTCGAGTATCTGGCCCAGACCGTCTGGACCGACACCGACCAGGACGGCAAGACCGTGGCCTATCCCGACACGCTGGTCGGCACCGACAGCCACACGACGATGGTCAACGGCCTCGCCGTGCTCGGCTGGGGCGTCGGCGGGATCGAGGCCGAGGCGGCGATGCTGGGCCAGCCCGTGTCGATGCTGATCCCCGAGGTCGTGGGCTTCAAGATCACCGGCGCGCTCAAGGAAGGCGTGACCGCGACCGACCTCGTGCTCAAGGTCGTCAAGATGCTGCGCGACCACAAGGTGGTCGGCAAGTTCGTCGAGTTCTACGGCGCCGGCCTCGACAACATGCCGCTCGCCGACCGCGCGACCATCGCCAACATGGCCCCCGAATACGGCGCCACCTGCGGCTTCTTCCCCGTCGATGACGAGACGCTGCGCTACCTGCGCCAGACCGGCCGCGACGAGGACCGCATCGCGCTGGTCGAAGCCTATGCCAAGGCCAACGGCCTGTGGCGCGACGCGGCCTATGAGCCGGTCTACACCTCGACCCTCTCGCTCGACCTGGGCGACGTGGTGCCTGCCATCTCGGGCCCCAAGCGGCCGCAGGACCACGTCGCGCTTGACGCCGCGGCGCAGACCTTCAAGGCCTATATCGAGGGGCTGAAGCCCGCCCCGTCGGTCCCGAAAGAGCAGAAGTTCGAGATGACCGAGGAAGGCGGCGCGCCGTCGCCCTCGTCGGACCAGATCCCGGGCGGCAACCGCGGCGGGGCCGAGCTGTTCGGCGCCCCCGTCGAGGGCCGCGACTTCACCCTCAACGACGGCTCGGTGGTGATCGCGGCGATCACGTCGTGCACCAACACCTCGAACCCCTATGTGCTGATGGCCGCGGGGCTCGTCGCGCGCAAGGCGCGGGCGCTGGGGCTGACCCGCAAGCCGTGGGTCAAGACCTCGCTCGCCCCCGGGTCGCAGGTGGTGGCGGAATATCTCGACGCCGCCGGGCTGCAGGACGATCTGGACGCGCTGGGGTTCAACCTCGTGGGCTTCGGCTGCACGACCTGCATCGGCAACTCGGGCCCGCTCGAGCCCGAGATCAGCAAGGCGATCGCCGAGAACGACCTCGTCGCCGTGTCGGTGCTGTCGGGCAACCGCAACTTCGAGGGGCGGATCTCGCCGGACGTGCGCGCCAACTACCTCGCCAGCCCGCCGCTGGTCGTGGCCTATGCCATCGCGGGCGACATGAACATCGACATCACCCGTGAGCCGATCGGCCAGGACAAGGACGGCCGCGACGTGTTCCTCAAGGACATCTGGCCGACCTCGGCCGAGGTCTCGGACCTCGTCCACAAGGTCGTCACCCGCGAGATGTTCCAGTCGAAATATGCCGACGTGTTCAAGGGCGACGAGCGCTGGCAGGCGGTCGAGACCACCGACAGCGAGACCTATGACTGGCCGGCGACCTCGACCTACATCCAGAACCCGCCCTACTTCCAGGGCATGAACCGCGAGCCGGGCGTCATCACCGACATCGAGGGCGCGCGGGTGCTGGCGGTGCTGGGCGACATGATCACCACCGACCACATCTCGCCCGCGGGCTCGTTCAAGCCGACCACCCCGGCGGGGAAATACCTGACCGAGCGCCAGGTGGCGCCCGCCGACTTCAACAGCTACGGCTCGCGCCGCGGCAACCACGAGATCATGATGCGGGGCACCTTCGCCAACATCCGCATCAAGAACGAGATGCTCGAGGGGGTCGAGGGCGGCTACACCAAGGGGCCGGACGGCGACGAGACCTCGATCTACGACGCGGCGATGGCCTATCAGCAGGCCGGCACCCCGCTGGTCGTGGTGGGCGGCGTCGAATACGGAGCAGGCTCCAGCCGCGACTGGGCGGCCAAGGGCACCAACCTTCTGGGCGTCAAGGCGGTCATCGCCGAGAGCTTCGAGCGCATCCACCGCTCGAACCTCGTCGGCATGGGGGTCATCCCGTTCGAGTTCACCGGCGGCGACACCCGCAAGACCCTGGGGCTGACCGGCGCCGAGGTGATCTCGATCCACGGGCTCGCGGACGGGTTCAAGCCGCTCAAGATCGTGCCGGCGACGATCCGCTATGCCGACGGGACCGAGAAGATCGTGGACCTCAAGGCCCGTGTCGATACCGAGGTCGAGATCGAGTATCTGAAGAACGGCGGCGTGCTGCACTACGTGCTGCGGAACCTCGCCAAGAGCTGAGCCCGCGCCGGGCTGAGGATCGAGGGGGCCCCCAAGCGGGGCCCTTTTCACATTCGGTTGGGCAAATGTTGAATTGCGCGGCCCGCGCGCCCCGTGCCAGCGTGACGGTTCTTCCGATGTTCATGCAGCAAGGGATCTGACCGATGGCGACCATCAACGGCACCAACGAGAACAACACCCTCTACGGCACCGCCTGGGCGGACCTGATCCGCGGGTTCGACGGGGACGACCGAATCTACGGCCGGGCCGGCAACGACACGATTTATGGCGGCGACGACCACGACAGCATCTGGGGCGAGAACGGCGACGACATCATCGTGGCCGGCAAGGGCGAGGACCGGGTGTGGGGCGGGGCCGGCAATGACCGGATCACCGACGAAAGCGGCAACGACATGCTGGACGGCGGCGACGGCAACAACCTGATCAACGCCGGGGAAGGCAACGACACCCTCCGCTCGGGGACCGGGTCCGACACCATCAACGCGGGCGAAGGCAACGACATCGTCAGCTCGGGCGCCGGCGGCGACCGAATCTTCGGGCTCGAGGGCGACGACCGCATCGACGCGGGCGCCGGCCACGACATCCTGATCGGCGGCGAGGGCAACGACACGCTGATCGGCGGGCTCGGCAACGACGACCTCGCCGCGGGCGAGGGCAGCGACTACCTGAACGGCGGGGCGGGCAACGACATGCTGCGCGGCGGCGAGGGCGACGACCGCTTCGTCTTCACCGCCGGTCTCGACACGGTGCGCAACTTCGACAGCGACGACGACGTGATCGACCTGCGCAGCTTCGCGGGCCTCGACAGCTATGCGGACGTGCGCGCGCATCTCGTGCAGGCCGGCAACCATGTCGAGTTCCGGCATGGCGCGGACGTGCTGCGGATCGAGTGGACCCGGCTCGGCGAACTCGGCTCCGACGACTTCAACTGGTAAGTCGGCTCGACCAAGCGGCGCGCACCTGCAAGCGGGCGCGCGCCGTTCCTCAGCGCGGCAGCGCGCCGCAGAACCCGCCGCTCGCCACCGCGCCCGAGCCAAGCGCCAGCATCGCCGGCGCGCGGTAGGGGTTGGGGGGCGCGGCCGCGAGGTCCGCGCCGATCAGCGCGGCAAGCCCGGCGAGGCACAGGGCCGCCATCACGCGACGGGTCATTGCCGCCCCTCCATCCCGAGCCAGGGGCGCAGCCGGACACCGACCGCCGACCCGGCGAAGCCCATCACCAGCCATGCCCAGCCGTGCAGGCTGCCGGTCGAGATGCCCGAGAACAGCGCCCCCACGTTGCAGCCGAAGGCGAGCCGCGAGGAATAGCCGAGCAGCAGCCCCGAGACGACGGTGGCGACCCACGCCCGCGCCGGCAGGTCCGGCAGCCGCTGCGCCAGCCCGCCCCGCCAGAAGGCCACGAGCATCGCCCCGAGGATGGTCCCGAAGGCGGTCAGCGAGGTGATGTCGGTCAGCACGCTCTGCGTCACCCGCGCGGCGTTCCCCGGCGCCGACCAGAAGGCCGAGGCGCTCAGGTCCACGCCCAGGCTCGCGGCCGCCTTGGCGCCCCAGAGACCGAGGCCGTAAACCACGCCCCACGGCTGGCCCGAGACGATCAAGTTTGCCAGCGCCAGCGCGGCCAGCAGCCCCGCCGCCGCCACCCAGCGGCCGGGGATGCGCCGATGCCCGGGCGCGGCCACGGCCAGCACCACCGCCGCGACCACCGCCAGAAGCGCCAGCGTCATCCCGAGGCCGCTCGCGCCGCCCAGCACCACCACCGGCAGCGACCCGAGGTTCGTCCACCACACGAGCGAGAACGACCCGAGGAAGCTGCCGAGGGCGAAGAACGGCAGCGCCACGACCGCGACCGGGTTGCCGCTGCCCGCGTTGACGAGGGTGCCCGAGCCGCAGCCCAGCACCACCTGCATCGCCGCACCGAAGACGAAGGCCCCGCCGAGCATCGCCCAGCCGATCGGCGCCGCGGCCCCGGAGAGCTCACCCGGGTTCCCGGCGATCAGCGGCATGGCGACCAGCGCGGTCAGCGCGATGGCAAGGATCTGCGCGAGCACGCCGCCCGCCTCGCGGCGCAGGATCAGCGCCCGCCACGGGCCGGCAAAGCCGAAGCGCAGCCCCTCGAGCGTGATGCCGAACCCCAGGCCGATGGCCAGCAGCAGCGCGAAGCGCGCGCCGACGAACAGCGCCACGGCGGCCAGCACCGCGAGCGCCAGCGCCACCGCCGCGCTGCGGCTGGCGACGCCGGGGACGAGCGGGGTGGCGGGCGCCTCGCGCGCGCCCATCTGGCTGGTGACGGCGACCATGCGCTTACCCCCTGATCTGCCGCAGCAGGTTCTCGACCAGCCCCGGCCGGTTGGCGATCTCGTGGTCGCCCCGGGTATAGCCGACCATCGATTCGGGATACATCTTCACGTCCGGCAACCCGGCGAGTTCCGAGAGCGCGAACCACTCGGTCGCGGCCCAGTGACCGGTGTTGCAGAAGGTGACGATCTCGCGCTCGGGGTTGAGCCCCAGCGCGCGGGCGACGTCCGCGGCCGTGGCGGCCGGGGCGATGGCGGGCGTGCTGCCGGCGAACCACTCGGTATGCGGCACGTTCTCGGCCCCCGGCACGGTGCCCGGCACCGAGGCCGCGGCATGGGCCTGGCGCCCCTCGTAGAAGCCCGGCGGCCGGGCGTCGAGCAGCACCGCATCGCCCTTGCCCGCGGCGATGGCCGCGACCTCGGCCTCGGTCGCGGTCCAGCGGTCGTCCCAGGTGATCTCGATCAACGACGGCTCGGGCGTGACCGGCGTCGTCTCGGTCGGCTGGCCGGCGGCGGCCCAGCCGTTCATGCCGCCGTTCAGGATGGCGATGTCCTGCACCCCGGCGGATTTGAGCGTCCAGTAGACCCGCGCGGCCGCGCCGAAGTCGTCCTGGTCGCTGCCCTGATGGACGACCACCACCGGGCGCTCGAGCTCGACCCCCAGCTGCGAGAGCGTGGCCTGCAGCTGCTCGGGGGCGACGGGGCGGCCGGGGTTGTCGGTCGGCCCGCGGAACAGCTTGTAGGGCGCATCGACCGCGCCGGGGATGTGCCCCTTGGCGTAGTCCGCGCCGCGGATGTCGAGGATCAGCGGCGCGCGGTCGGTCGCGGCCAGTTCGGCGGGGGTGACGAGCGGCCCGAGGTGCTGGGCGCGGGGCGCCTCAGTGGCAGGGGTGGCGGACACGGGCGCGGCGGGCGCGGTGGGGGCCGGCGCGGTCTGGGCCAGCGCCGGGACCGCCAGCGCCACGGCTGCGGCAGTCAGGAACGGGGCGATGATGCGCATGGGACACTCACTGGGTCAGCGGGGTTGAGCGTCGAGATACGCAGCCCCGCCCGCCCCGCCAACCCGCGCCGGGTCGGACGGGGGACAGGCACGCCGACAGATCGTCGCCTCAGGACGGTTTTCCCGGATATGCTTCGCCGATGAGCGGGTTGGGGCGAAAAACGTCTCGCAGATCCGGCCCCGCCGCGAACGCTGTCCTTATTTCTGCGCCGCGAGCGCCTTGTCCAGCTCGGGCCGGAAGCGGTTGGTGTAGTCCTCGCGGATCAGCGGCCCGGCGTGGCGGTAGAGCACCCTGCCCTCGGCGTCGAGGATGAAGGTCTCGGGCGGGGCGGTCACGCCCCAGTCGATCGCCGCGCGCCCCTGGGGGTCGGTGGCGAGCCGGGCGAAGGGGTTGCCGTGCTCGGCCAGGAACCGCTGCGCGGCCGGCTCGGGGTCCTTGAGGTCGATGCCCATGACCGGGATGCCCTCGGCCGCGAGCGCGGTCAGCGTCGGATGCTCGGCCCGGCAGGGCGGGCACCAGCTGGCCCAGAAATTGACCAGCGTCACCTTGCCGCTGCGCAGGTCGGCATCGGTCAGCGGCGTGGCGCCCGGCAGGGTTGTCGCGGGCACCGCCGGCGCCTCTTGCCCGATCAGGGTCGAGGGGATCGCGGTCGGGTCGTCCCGGCCCATCCCCCAATAGAACATCGCGGCGAGGCCGGCGAACAGCACCGGCGGCAGGGCGACGAGGGGTGAGATCCTAGCCACGGCGCGACTCCTGCTGGGGTTTGCGGGGCGGCTCGACCCGCTCGAGATCGCGTCGCGCGCGGGCGCTGGCGGCGAGCGTCTGGACCACCAGCGCCACGATCAGCGCCAGCGAGATGGCCCAGGCCGACAGCACCGGAACGGCGTATTTGCCGAGTTCGACGATCATCCCCGCACCTCGCGCGCCAGCAGCGCCGCGGTCCGGCGGCGGCGGATCTCGGTCCTTGTGCGGACCAGCAGCAGGGCGAGGAACAACAGGAAGAACCCGGCCATGCAGGTATAAAGCGGGTAGCTGTAGACCGAGCTGATCCGGTCCCCCGGCGCGACGCTGATCGTCGCCCCCTGGTGCAGCCCCTGGTTCCAGAAATTGACCGCATAGCGCGAGAGCAGCGCAAAGACCGAGCCGACGAGGCACAGCACGCCCGTCAGGTCTGCCGCGCTGTCGGGGTTCTCGATCGCGGCCCAGAGCGCCATGTAGCCGAGGTAGAAGAGAAACAGGATCAGGAACGAGGTCAGGCGCGGGTCCCACTCCCACCAGGTCCCCCACATCGGCTGGCCCCAGACGGCCCCGGTGACGAGCGCGATCACCGTCATCACCGCGCCCACCGGGGCGGCGGCGCGGGCGGCGAGCGCGCTGACGTGGTGGCGCCGGATCAGCCAGATCAGCGAGGTGACGAGCATCATCACCCAGATGTTGATCGCCATCATCGCCGCAGGCACGTGCAGGAACATGATCTTGACGGTCGCGCCTTGCTTGTAGTCCTCGGGCACCGAAAAGCCCCAGATCAGGCCGCCGACCAGCGTCACGGCGGCGGCGGCAGAGACCCACGGCAGCACCGCGCCCGAAAGGCGCATGAACTTCACCGGGTTGGCGTATTCCCAAAGCGACATGCGGGTTGTCTAGCCGTCCGCGCGGGGGGGTGAAAGCCCCCTCCTCACCGCAGGTTGACCCTGAGGGCGGCGGCAGCGGCAAAGGGGATGGCCGCCAGCACCGCCAGGCTGATGCCGGCAAGCAGCACCAGCGGGGTCATCCCGTCCGCCCCCGCGGCACCACGTCGCACCGCCTCGGCCCCAAAGATCAGCGTGGGGACGTAAAGCGGCAGCACCAGCAGCGACATGAGCAGCCCGCCCCGCCGCAGCCCCACCGTGAGCGCCGCGCCGAACGCGCCCAGCATCGAGAGCGCGGGCGTACCCAACAGCAGCGCCGCCACCAGCCACGGCAGCGCCGCCCCTGACAGGTGCAGCAGGATGCCGAAGAGCGGCGCGGCCGCGACCAGCGGCAGCCCGGTAGTGATCCAGTGGGCGAGCGCCTTGATCCCCACCGCCCCCTCGAGCGGCAACGGCGAGGTGGCGAGCAAGTCGAGGCTCCCGTCCTCCCAATCCAGCGCGAACAGGCGGTCGAGCGACAGCAGGCAGGCGAGCAGCGCGCCAACCCAGAGAATGCCGGGGGCGATGCGGGCGAGCGTGCCGCCCT
This sequence comes from Paracoccus panacisoli, assembly GCF_042435015.1. Taxonomy (NCBI): domain Bacteria; kingdom Pseudomonadati; phylum Pseudomonadota; class Alphaproteobacteria; order Rhodobacterales; family Paracoccaceae; genus Paracoccus; species Paracoccus panacisoli. The sequence continues at coordinate 16,299 of NZ_JBHMQU010000032.1, forward strand.
CGGGGCCGACACCGAAGGGGACGAGGGTGCAGAGGATCAGGAAGAACGCGAGGCCAAGCCCGAAGCCGCCGCCCGCGCGGGTGGCGAGCGCGAGGTCGCGCAGAAGCAGCGCCTTCATGGCCCCGCCTCGCCGGGGCGGCGGTTGAGGTGCTCGGGCCAGACAGAAGGGTCAGGCCGGCGCGCGGGTCGTGCACGGGTGCGGGCGGCGGTCATGCGAAGGCCTCGTCGAAGCTCGCCGGGGCGCGGTCCGCCGGGCGGTCGGGATCGGCGCGGTAGCGGGCGAGGTCGAGGATGCGGGCCTCGGGCAGGCCGAGGTCGATATGGGTCGCCATCAGCGCCGCCCCGCCGGCGGCGAGGTGGCCGCGCACCACCCGGGCGAAGAGCGCCACCGAGTCGGCGTCGAGCGAGACGGTCGGCTCGTCCAGCACCCAGACGGCGCGGCCGGTGACCATCAGCCGCGCCAGCCCCGTGCGGCGCTTCTGCCCGGCCGAGAGCATCGCCGCGGGACGCTCGGCCAGCGCGGCGAGGTTCATGGCTTCGAGCGCCGCGCCGATCGGCGGGCCGCCGAAGACCGCGCGCCAGAAGTCGAGGTTCTCGGCCACGGTCAGCGCGCCCTTCAGTCCGTCGGCGTGGGCGGCATAGGCGATGGCGTCGGGGTCGGCCTCGATGCGGCCCGCGGCGGGGGGCTGAAGCCCGGCCACGGTGCGCAGCAGCGTCGTCTTGCCGATCCCGTTCGGGCCGCGGAGGATCAGCGCCTCGCCCGGCGCGAGGGTGAAGGCGACCCGTTCGACCGCCCGCCGCCCGCCGCGCGACACGGCGAGGTCATGGGCGGTGACCAGCGGCGCCGTCACACCGGCAGAAGCGCGCAGGCGACGCGCCGCCCCTCGGACAGGGTGACGTTGTAGCTGCGCGCAGCGGTGGGCGTGGCGGTCGGCTCGACCGCGAGGCCCGCCGCGGCGAGCGCTTGGGACAGCGCCGCGGGCGGCCGCGCGGGGTCGGCGCCCATGCCGAGGAACAGCACGTCCACCGTGCCCCCGAGCGCCTCGAGCGCCGCGAGGTCGTCGAGCCCGCCCCAGGGCCGCGGCCCCGCGGCGGTCACGATCACCGGACCGTGGTGCAGCCGGCCGCCGACGCGAAAGAAACCGGGGCCGTAGCCGTCCACGGGGACCGCGCCGGCGAAGTCGGTTTCCTTCATCGCCATCAGGGGCGGTCCTGGAACGGCGTTCCGGCCAGGTCGCTGACCTCGCCCGCCGGGGTCTTTTCGGGCTTCGACCAGTCCCGCTTCACCCCCAGCCACAGCACGATGTTCTTGGCGACGTAGATCGTCGAGTAGCAGCCGACGAACACGCCCCAGAGCATCGCGAAGACGAAGCCCCGGATCACGTCGCCCCCCAGCGCGAGCAGCGCGGCGAGCGCGAGCGCGGTCGCCACCGCCGTCATGATGGTGCGCGACAGCGTTTCGTTCACCGTCAGGTTCATCACGTCGATCAGCGGCATCGTCTTGAACTTGATCAGGTTTTCGCGCAGCCGGTCGAACACCACGACGGTGTCGTTGATCGAATAGCCGAGGATGGTCAGCAGCGCCGCGATGGTCGAGAGGTCGAACTTGATCTGGAACAGCGAGAAGATGCCGGCCGTCAGCAGGATGTCGTGAACGAGCGCGAACACGCCGCCCACCGCAAACTGCCACTCGAACCGCAGCCAGACGTAGAACAGGATCCCCAGCGTCGCCGCGCCTACGGCGTAGAGCGCGGTCTTGATCAACTCGCCCGACACCTTGGGACCGACCGACTCGACCGCGGCGAAGCGGACCTGCGGATCGACGGTCTTCAGCGCCGCCTCGACCTGGTTCAGCTCTTCGGGGGTGACCGAGCCGGTCTCGCCCGAGGTGCCGATGCGGATCATGGCGACGTGCCGGTCGGCGCCGAAGGACGGATCGAAGACCTCGGTGATCGACACATCCCCGAGGTTCAACCCGCCGAGCGCCTGCCGGTAGTCCGAGACCTCGAAGGCCGTCGGGCTTTCGGCGCGGATGGTCGTGCCGCCCTTGAAGTCGATGCCGAAGTTGAAGCCGTTCAGGAAGATGATGATCACCGAGGCGATCATCGCCACCGCCGAGATGCCGAAGGTCAGCTTCTGCCAACGGAAGAAGTCGTAGTGGGTGACGTCGGGAACGAGTTTCAGACGAAAGGCCATCTCACGCCCCCCTTACAGAACGAGTGTCTTGGGCTTGCGCCAGTCGAGCCACAGCACGATCATCAACCGGGTGAGGAAGATCGCGGTGAAGACCGAGGTCACGAGGCCGATGGTCAGCGTCACGGCGAAGCCCTTGACCGGGCCCGAGCCCAGGAAGAACATCACCAGTGCCGCGATGAAGGTCGTCACGTTGGCGTCGATGATCGCGCTCATCGCCTCGTTGAAGCCGTTGTTGATGGCGGTGGCGACGCGCTTGCCGGCGCGCAGCTCCTCGCGGATGCGCTCGTAGATGATCACGTTGGCGTCGACCGCGGTGCCCACGGTCAGCACGATCCCGGCGATGCCGGGCAGCGTCAGCGTCGCCCCCATCGCCGACATGATGGCGAGGATCATCACCACGTTCACGATCACCGCGATCGAGGCAAAGACGCCGAAGAGCCCGTAGCTGGCGACGATATAGGCCACGACGAGGATGGTGCCGACGACCGCCGCGATCTTGCCCGCGTCGATCGAATCCTGCCCCAGTTCCGGGCCGATGGTCCGTTCCTCGAGGAAGGTCATCTCGGCCGGCAGCGCGCCCGCGCGCAGCAGCACGGCGAGGCGGTTCGATTCGTCCACGCCCATCGACCCCGAAATCTGCCCCGAGCCGGTGGTGATCGCGTCGCGGATCACCGGCGCCGAGATCACCTGGTTGTCGAGCACGATGGCGAAGGGCTGGCCGACGTTGGCCGAGGTATAGGCGCCGAAGCGGCGCGCGCCCTGCGGGTTGAAGCGGAAATCGACCGAGGGCTGGCCGTTCTGGTCGAACGAGGGCCGCGCGTCGGTTAGCTCTTCGCCTGTGACCACGGGGGCCTCGGCGATGGTGTAGTAGACGCCCTGCTCGTCGAGCGAGGGGACCACGATGTTGCCGACGCCGGCCGGCGCGTTCGGGTCGGTGCCGCGGCCGACGACCGGGTTGAAGGTCAGCTTGGCGGTGGTGCCGATCAGCTTCTTCAGCTCTTCGGCCGAGCCGATGCCGGGCACCTGGATGAGGATGCGGTCCTTGCCCTGGCGCTGGATGGTCGGTTCGCGCGTGCCGACCTCGTCCACTCGGCGGCGCACGATCTCGAGCGACTGCTGGATGGTGCGGTCGTCGGTGGCGGCCTTCTCGGCGTCCGACAGCTTGATCATCATCGTCGGCCCGTTGGCCGTGATGTCGAGGCTCGACGACCCCGCGCCGGTCAGCGACACGACCGGCGCGGCGAGGGTCCGGGCGATCTCGACCGCGCGGGCCATCTGGTCGGGGTTGCCGATCTCGACCCGCAGCTCGTCCTCGGGGCCCGGCACGCGGCGCACGGCGCCCAGCGTGTCGCGCTCGGCCGCGAGCGCGTCGCGCAGCTCGGGCCAGAGGGCGGTCATGCGGGACTTGTAGACGTCGGCCGTGTGGACCTCGCCCAAAAGATGCGCCCCGCCGCGCAGGTCGAGCCCGAGGTTGACGAGGCTCGACGGCAGCCACGACGGCCAGAGGCCGCGCGCGGCGGCCTGCTCGGGCGTCTCGAACCCGGCGCGCTCGGCCGCGACAAGGGCGTCGTTATGGGCCTCGACGCGGGAATAGAACAGGTTGGGCATCGCATAGACGAAGGCCAGCGCCACGACGGCGAGGATCGCAATGCGTTTCCACAGCGGGATCTGCAGCATGATGGGGGCGGCTCAGCTGTTGGCGGCGACGGGCGCGGTACGGTTCACGACCTGCGCGATGCTCGACCGGACGACGCGGACGCGCACGCCCTGCGCCAGCTCGACGTCCAGTTCGTCGTCGCGCACGCCCACGACCTTGCCGATCAGCCCGCCCTGGGTGATCACCTGGTCGCCCTTCTTCAGCGCCGCGACCATCGCCCGGTGCTGGGACATCTTCTTCTGCTGCGGGCGCAGGATCAGGAAATACATGATCACGAAGACCAGCAGCAGCGGGACGAACTGCGCGAAGGCGGCGGCGCCGCCGGGCGCGCCGGCAGCCTGGGCATAGGCAGGAGAGACGAACATGGGCGATCCTCAGCTGGGGCCGGTCATGAGGCCGGTCAGGGCATGATCCGCGGGCACGCGGCGGCAGGGCCGCGGCCGGGGCGCAAAGCGCGAATTGGCGCGGGTTCTAGTCGGGCAGGCGGCGCTTGTCCAGAAACGCCGTGGCCCCGCCGCCTCACCCCTTCGTGGGCGCGGCGCAGCCGTAGTGGGCGCCGCGTCGGGGGCTCTTTCCGGAGCAAAGGCCCCGAGAGGCGCGCCGGACCGGCGCGGAGGGCAGCGCCCCCCGGCGTCGGATGCCGTCGGCCAGCCTGCGACTCGCGGCCGCTCAGCCCACCGCGGCGGGCTGGGCACGCTCGACGAGGCGGGCGAAGAAACTCGCCCCGATCGGCGCGATCTCGTCGTTGAAGTCATAGGCGGGGTGATGCAGCCCTGCCCCCGGCCCCTGGCCGATGAAGACATAGGCCCCAGGACGCGCCTCGAGCATGTAGCTGAAATCCTCGGCCCCCATCTCGCGCGGGCAGTCGCCGTCGACCATGTCGAGCCCCGCGACCTCGGCCGCAACCCCGGCGGCAAAGCTCGCGCAGGCCGGGTCGTTGACCGTCGCCGGGTCGCCGGTCTGGTAGTCGAGCACCGCCTCGACCCCATAGCTCGCAGCCTGTCCGGCGACGATTTCCTGCATCCGGCGCATCACCATGGCCTGCACGGCGGGGTCGAAGGTCCGCACCGTGCCGTTGATCCAGGCGTCGTCGGGGATGACGTTGTGGGCCGAGCCGGTGTGGATCTGCGTGACCGAGACCACGAGGTCGTCGATGGCCTTGTGGTTGCGGCTGACGATGGACTGCAGCGCCTGCACGATGCCGACCGCGGCGATCACCGGGTCGGCGGTCTCGTGCGGCATCGCCCCGTGCCCGCCGCGGCCCTTGATGCGGATGTCGAAGGCATCGACCGCCGCCATCAGCGCCCCGCCGTTGGTCTGGAACGACCCCAGCGCCACATTGGGCGAGTTGTGCAAAGCGAACACCTGACCGATGTCGAAGCGCTCCATGATGCCTTCGTCCACCATGACCTTGGCGCCGCGTCCGCCCTCTTCCGCGGGCTGGAAGATCAGCGCCACGCGGCCCGAGAAGTTGCGCGTCTCGGCCAGATACTTCGCCGCGCCGAGCAGCATCGTGGTGTGCCCGTCATGGCCGCAGGCGTGCATCTTGCCCGGCACGGTCGAGGCATACGCCGCCCCCGTCGCCTCGACGATCGGCAGCGCGTCCATGTCGGCCCTGAGCCCGATGGTCGGGCCCTCGCCACGCCCGTTGATGATCGCCACCATGCCCGTCTGCGCGATCCCCTCGTGCAGTTCGTCCACCCCGAACTCGCGCAGGCGGGCGGCGACGAAGGCGGCGGTCTCGCTTAGGTCGAACTGCAGCTCGGGGTGCTGGTGCAGATGCCGCCGCCAGGCGGTCATCTCGTCGGCGTATCCGGCGATGCGGTTCAGGACGGGCATGGTGGACTCTTTCCGGGTGCTTGTGTCTCTTGGCCGCACTCGAACCGAACGGGGCGCGAAAGTCCATGACCGACCGATCCGCAGACACCGCCGACGCCACGGCCGCCACCCTGTCAGCCACCGACGAGACCGCGCGGCTGATCGGGATCATGGCCGCGCTGCGCGACCCTGAGACGGGCTGCCCCTGGGACATCGAGCAAGATTTCGCCTCGATCGCCCCCTACACCATCGAGGAAGCCCACGAGGTCGCAGACGCCATAGCGCGCGAGGCTTGGGACGAGCTGCCGGGCGAGCTGGGCGACCTGCTGCTGCAGGTCGTCTTCCACGCCCAGATGGCCGACGAGGCGGGGATGTTCGGCTTTGCCGACGTGGCCCGCGCCATCTCGGACAAGCTGGTGGCGCGGCACCCGCACGTCTTCGGCACCGAATCGCGCGACAAGTCCGCCGCCCAGCAGGTGAAGGACTGGGAGGCGATCAAGGCCACCGAGCGCGCCGCCAAGGCCGAGAAGGGCGTGCTCGACGGCGTGGCGCTTGGCCTGCCGGCGCTGACGCGGGCGATCAAGCTGCAGAACCGGGCGGCGCGGGTGGGGTTCGATTGGCCCTCGGCCGACGAGGTGCTCGACAAGCTCGCCGAGGAGACCGCCGAGCTTCGCGCCGCCACCGACCCCGCCCACCGGGCCGAGGAGTTCGGCGACTTGCTTTTCGTGATGGCCAATCTCGCCCGCCACCTCGACATCGACCCCGAGGCCGCGCTGCGTGACGCGAACGCCAAGTTCACCCGCCGCTTTGCCGCCATCGAGGCGGCACTGGCCGCGGACGGGCGGCGCCCCGAGGATTCGACGCTGGCCGAGATGGACGCGCTCTGGGATGCCGCCAAGGCGGCGGAGCGCGCGGGCTAGAGCAGCGCTTTCCTGAGCATGTTCAGGCCCACGGCGAGCAGGAACACCGCAAAGATCCGCCGCAACCGCCGCGCGTCGGTGCCATGCGCGAGGTTCGCCCCGATGGGCGCGGTCAGCAGCGTCATGGCGATGGTCAGCGCGAAGATCGGCAGGTTGACCGAGCCCACCGTGCCGGGCGGCGCCCCCGCGGCGGGGACGAAGAGGAACGCCAGCACCGAGGGCAGCGCGATCACCGCGCCGAACCCGGCCGAGGTCGCCACCGCGCGGTGCATCGGCCGCCCGTGCAGCGTCAGCATCGGCACCCCGAGCGAGCCGCCGCCGATCCCCAGGAGCACGCCCACCAGCCCCACGGTGCCACCGAGGGCGGCGCGGCGGGCGCCCTCTGGCGGGGTGTCGGCCAGCCGCCAGTCGGCGCGGCTGATCAGCATGAAGCTCGCCACGCAGAGCACCAGCACCCCGAAGATTGCCTTGAGCTGCTGGGTCGAGAGCCGCGAGACGAGCCACACGCCGACGATCGCCCCGAGCATGATCCACGGCGCCCAGGCCCGCAGGATGTCCCAGTCCACCGCCCCCTTGCGGTTGTGGGCCAGCACCGAGCGGATCGAGGTGACGAAGATCGTCGACAGCGAGGTGGCAAGGCAAACCTGCATCAGGTCGCCCGCCCCATAGCCCGCCGCCGTCAGGATCGCCGCGAAGGCGGGGACGAGGACGATGCCGCCGCCGACGCCCAGAAGCCCGGCGAGGATGCCGGCAAAGGCGCCCGCCGCCAGAAGGGCTGCGACATAAGGCAGAAGCTCGGTCATGACGGTCGTCCGTTGTTGCGTCGCGCCCGCTTAGCGCCGCCGCGCGGGCGGCGCCAGCGGGCGCGGCGGGCGTTGCCGCAGGGTCCGGTGGCGGGATGGCGCGTCGCGCCCCGCCGCCGGCGCTCAGGCTGCGTCCACGCTCACCGCCGCGAGCGCCGCGTCATAGTCGGCGAGCGTGCCCTGCGACGCGCGCTCGGACAGGATGCGCTTCCACTGCCGCGCGCCGGGGCGGCCGTGGAACAGGCCGAGCATGTGCCGGGTGATCTGATGCATCCGCCCCCCCGCGGCGAGGTGGCGGGCCAGCACCTCGCGCATCGCCTCGGCCGCGGCGACGGGCGAGGCGAGCGGCGGCGTCTCGCCCCACAGCCGGTCCGCCGCGCCGAGGATGGCCCAGGGCTCGTGATAGGCGGCGCGGCCGATCATCGCCCCGTCCATCACCGCCAGCTGCGCCTCGGCCTCGGCCAGCGAGGCGATGCCGCCGTTGATCGACAGGTGCAGGCCGGGGAAGGCCGCCTTCATCGCATGGACCAGCGGATAGTCGAGCGGCGGGATCTCGCGGTTCTCGCGCGGGCTCAGCCCCTCGAGCCAGGCCTTGCGGGCGTGGACGATGACCCGGCGGACGCCGGCCGCCTCAAGCGTGGCGAGGAAGGCGGGCAGGACCTCGGCGGGCTCCTGTTCGTCCACGCCGATGCGGCATTTCACCGTGACCTCGACCGGCGAGGCCGCCTGCATCGCCGCGACGCAGGCCGCGACGAGGTCGGGCGACTTCATCAGCACCGCGCCGAAGCATCCGGACTGCACCCGGTCGCTCGGGCAGCCGACGTTGAGGTTGACCTCGTCGTAGCCGTAATCCGCGCCGATGCGCGCGGCTTCGGCCAGCTTCGCCGGGTCCGAGCCGCCGATCTGCAGCGCCACCGGCCCGTCGCCGTCATGGCCGAGCAGCCGGTCGCGGTCGCCATGCAGGATCGCCGGGGCGGTGATCATCTCGGTATAGAGCAGCGCCCGGCGCGAAAGCAGCCGGTGGAAGCCGCGGCATTGACGGTCGGTCCAGTCGATCATCGGCGCCACGCTCAGGCGGGCGGCCTGCCGCGCGGGGCTGGCGTCGAAGCGCCCCGGCGCAGCGGGGTGAATAGCGAGGGGACGGGTCATGGCGCGGTCCAGACGGGATCAGGCGGCGGTCCCTAGCACGGCGGGGGCCCGCAAGGCCAGCGCGCGCCGCGGGTTGAGCCGGGCAGCCCTCGCCCCTATCTTCTGGGGCAAGCGCGAAAGGCATCCCATGTTCTCGATCCCCGGCAAGCCCCCCGTCACCATCACCCCCGCCGCTGAGGCGCGGATCGCCCGGCTGATGGCTGGCAAGGACGGGGCGGGCCTGCGCATCGGCCTGAAGAAGGGAGGCTGCGCGGGGATGGAATACACGATGGAACTGGCCGACGCCGCCAACCCCGGCGACGAGGTGGTCGAACAGGGCGCGGCGCGGGTCCTGATCGCGCCCACCGCGCAGATGTTCCTCTTCGGCACCCAGATCGACTATCAGGACGGGCTGCTCGACAGCGGGTTCCGCTTCATCAATCCCAATGTCACCGACAGCTGCGGCTGCGGCGAGTCGGTGCGGTTCGAGCCGCTGGAGGGGTCGGCCGCGCGACAGGGCTGACCGCGGGCGGACGCCCGCCCTCCGGCCTCTCTTGCACGGGCGCCCGCCGCCGGGCTAGGCGGGGGCGACCCTGATCGAGGAGGATGAGATGGCCCCCCGCAAGCTTGCCGCCGGCAACTGGAAGATGAACGGCACCCGCGCCGCGCTGGCCGAGATCGCCGCGCTCGCCCCGCAGGCCGGAGGCGTCGATGTCCTGATCTGCCCGCCCGCCACGCTGGTCGCGCCGATGGCCGAAGCCGCGCCCAAGGGGATCGCGGTCGGCGGGCAGGACTGCCACGCCGAGGCCTCGGGCGCCCACACCGGCGACATCGCCGCCGAGCAGTTGCGCGACGCGGGCGCGAGCCACGTCATCGTCGGCCACTCGGAGCGCCGCACCGACCACGCCGAGACCGACGCGCAGGTTGCCGCCAAGGCGACGGCCGCGCATCGCGCGGGCCTCGTCGCGGTCATCTGCGTGGGCGAAACCGAGGCGCAGCGCGACGCGGACGAGACGCTTGCCGTGATCGCCGCGCAGCTCGCAGGCTCGGTCCCCGAGGGGGCGACGGCTGCCAACACGGTCATCGCTTATGAGCCGGTCTGGGCCATCGGCACCGGCCGCACCCCCACGGTCGAGCAGATCGCCGAGGTCCACGCCGCCATGCGCCAGGCCCTCACCGACCGCCTCGCGGACGGGGCCGAGATGACGCTGCTCTACGGCGGCAGCGTCAAGCCGGGCAACGCGGCCGAGATCTTCGCCATCGCCAACGTGGATGGCGCGCTGGTCGGCGGGGCGAGCCTCAAGGCCGCCGACTTCGGCCCCATCGTCGCGGCGCTCGCGGCGGCCTGAGCCGCCGCGCCGCCCTCACCCACTACGCCTTGGCGGGGTCGCGCACCGCCGGATAGCTGTGGAACGGCACGTTCCACAGCTGCCCGTCCACCGCCTCGACCCGCATCATGTAGATCGTCTGGACGATGTCGCGGGTGGCGGCGTCGATCTCGATCGGGCCGCGCGGCGACTCGAGGCGCGCACCCTTCATCGCCTCGACCAGCGCCGCGCCGGTGGCGTCGCCCCCGGTGCGCCCCAGCGCCTCGGCCAGCAGGCGGGCGCCGTCATAGGCGGACACGGCCATGAAGTTGGGGCGGGTGCGGTTCCGCTCCATGAAACTGGCGACGAAGGCGCGGTTCGCCTCGGTCGGCAGGGCGGCGCTGTAGTGCAGCCCCGTGACCAGCCCCAGCGCGGCATCCCCCATCTGCGGCAGCACGATGTCGTCGGTCACCGAGCCATCCGCGACCAGCCTTATGCCCGACCGGTCGAGCCCGCGCTCGACCCATTGCTTGAGGAACGGCGCGCCGATCCCCGAGGGCAGGAACACGAACAGCGCCTGGGGCTTCGCGTCCGCCACACGCTGCAGGAAGGCGGCGAAGTCCGGGTCGCGCAGCGGCACCCGCAGGCTGCCTGCGACGGTGCCGCCGGCCTCGGCGAAGACCTTGGCGAAACTCGCCTCGGCGTCGTGGCCGGGGCCGTAGTCGGCCACCAGCGTCATCGCCTGGCCGATCCCGTCGCCGGCCATCCAGCGGGCGATGACGCTCGTCACTTGCGGGGTGGTGTAGCTGGTGCGCACGATCATCGGCGAGGCCTCGGTCACGGCCGAGGTCGCCGCCACCATCACGATCTGCGCCACGCCCGCGCGGGCCGAGACCGGCGCCGCGGCCAGCGCGAGCGGGGTCAGGCCGAAGCCGCCCAGCACCTCGATCCCGCCCGAGGTCACCATCTCCTGCGCGATGCGGCGGGTGGTGTCGGCGATGCCGCCGTCATCGGCGATCACCGGCTCGATCCGCCGGCCCGCCGCGGTGGCGCCCTGGGTGTCGAGATACTGCTGGAACCCGGCCTGCATCTGCTGGCCGTAGGCCGCGAACGGGCCGGTGAGCGGCAGGATCAGCCCGACCTTGAGCGCGCGGTCCTGCGCCAGGGCGGGGGCGGCAAGCCCGCCGGCGAGGGCCGCGGCGGCGCCGGTCAGAAGGGTGCGTCGGTGCATCGAAAAGCCTCGTTCAGCTGGCGGACGGCGGCGACTAGGCCATGACGGCGCGGCGCCGCGCAAGCGGTCTCTCGCGGCCCCTCGGCCCCGGACGCGGGGGCCGCCGCGCGCCCGGCCGGCCGGAGACCGCGCCATGCCGCCGTTCGAACGGGTTGATCGATCCCCCCGCGTGCCGCATGGTGCGCGCGTCACGACGCGGCGTCACGACCGCGACCGTCCAACACCCGGAGGAGACTACCCATGCGCATCACCCGCCTTGCCGCCGCTGCGGCCACCGCGGCGGCCCTCGTCGGCGCCCCGCTCACCGCCTCGGCGGCCGAGTTCATCAACGTCCTGACCGGCGGCACCTCGGGGGTCTATTACCCGATGGGCGTCGCCATGTCCGAGATCTGGGCCAAGGGCATCCCCGACGCGCGGACCCAGGTGCAGGCCACGAAGGCCTCGGTCGAGAACCTCAACCTGCTGCAGCAGGGCAAGGGCGAGGCGGGCTTCGCGCTTGGCGACAGCGTCCAGATGGCGTGGGAGGGCGACGAGGAGGCCGGCTTCAAGGGCAAGCTCGACAAGCTGCGCGCGATCGGCGCGATCTATCCGAACTACATCCAGATCGTCGCCTCGAAGGATTCGGGCATCACCTCGCTGGCCGATCTCAAGGGCAAGAGCCTGTCGGTCGGCGCCGCCAAGTCGGGGACCGAGCTCAATGCCCGCGCCATCCTCGAGGCGGCGGGGATGAGCTATGCCGATCTGGGCAAGGTCGAGTACCTGCCCTTCGCCGAATCGGTCGAGCTGATGAAGAACCGCCAGCTCGACGCCACGCTGCAGTCGGCGGGTCTGGGCGTCGCGTCGCTCAAGGACCTGGCGACCTCGACCCCGATCACCGTGATCCCGGTGCCCGCCGACCTCGTGGCCAAGCTCGGCGGCGCCTATCACGCCGCGACGATCCCGGCCGACACCTATGACGGGCAGGCCGCCGACGTGCCGACCGCCTCGGTCACGAACATCCTCGTGACCCACGACGGGGTGCCCGAGGAAACCGTCTACCAGATGACCAAGCAGCTGTTCGAGAACCTCGACACCGTCAAGGCGGCGCACGCGGCGGGCAAGGCCATCGACGTGGCGAAGGCGGCCGAGAACCTGCCGATCCCGCTGCACCCGGGCGCCGAGCGCTACTACCGCGAAGCCGGCGTCCTGAAGTAAGGCGCCCCGCGCAGATCGGCTCGCGGTCCCGGTGCAGCGCTGCGCCGGGGCCGTTCTCGTCCCGCGACCACCCTGCCGCGCCACGTCGCGCGGACGGCCGTCGCCCTCCCTTCTCCCTGACAATCCAGGTGCATGATGCAGCCCCCCTCCCCCTCCCGCGCGCCGCACGCCCCCCCGGCCACGCCGGACCACCCGCACCAGATGCCGCCCGGCGCGCAGGAGCTGGCGATCCACGACCCCCTTGCCGACAGCTTCCCGCCGGGCCTTCAAGGCCGGCTGCTCTGGGGCATCGCCGTCGCCTTTTCGGTGTTCCAGATCGCCACCGCGGCGCATTTCATCGACCTGCCGAGCCAGGTCGTGCGGGCGATGCACGTGGGCTTCCTGATGCTGCTGGTATTCCCGCTGATCGCGCTGGCCCGCGGCAGGGGCCCGGCGGTGCAGGCCGCGGCCTGGGCGCTGGCCCTGACCGGCGGCGCGGTCGCGATCTACCAGTGGGTCGAGTACGAGCCGCTGCTGCTCCGCGCCGGTGACCCGAGCCAGATGGACCTCGTGATCGGGGTGCTGGCGCTGATCACCGTGTTCCTCGCCGCCTGGGCCGAGATGGGGATCGCGCTGCCGATCATCGCCGGGGTGTTCCTGCTCTACTGCTTCTTCGGGCAGTATGCGCCGGGGCTCTTGCAGACCCGCGGCTATGACGCGGCGCAGGTGATCGAGCACATGGCCTATGGGACAGAAGGGATCTACGGCATCCCGACCTACGTCAGCTCGTCCTACATCTTCCTCTTCATCCTGTTCGGGGCGTTCCTCGAAAAGGCGGGGATGATCAAGCTCTTCACTGACGTGTCGCTGGGGCTGGTCGGGCATCTGCTCGGCGGGCCGGCCAAGGTGGCGGTGTTCTCGTCGGCGCTGATGGGCACGATCTCGGGCTCGGGCGTCGCCAACGTCGTGACCACGGGGCAGTTCACCATCCCGCTGATGAAGCGCTTCGGCTATCGCCCGGCCTTCGCCGGCGGGGTCGAGGCGACCGCCTCGATGGGTGGGCAGATCATGCCGCCGGTGATGGGCGCCGTCGCCTTCATCATGGCCGAGACGCTGGGCGTGCACTACGTCGAGATCGTCAAGGCGGCGCTGATCCCGGCGATCCTCTATTTCGGCGCGGCGTTCTGGATGGTCCACCTCGAGGCCGGACGGCGCGGGCTGGTGGGGATGCCCAAGTCGCAGCTTCCCTCGCCGATGGCGGCGCTGAAGGAGGGCTGGTACCTGATCCTGCCGCTCGCCGTGCTGGTGTGGCTGCTCTTTTCCGGCACCACGCCGCTTTACGCGGGCACCATCGGCCTTGCGCTGACGATCGTGCTGATCCTCGGCGGCTCGGTGGCGCTGGGGCTGCCCTCGGTGGTGCTGCGCGCCATCGTCTGGGTGGGGCTCGGGCTCATCTGCGCGTGGATCTTTTCGCAGGACCTGCGGCTGTCGATGCCGCTGGTCGGGGCGCTCGTCTCGGCGCTGATCCTGCTCAACGTGCTGACCCGCGGCGGGCGGGCGACGGTCGCCATGGTCGTCGACAGCCTCGCCGACGGGGCCAAGACGGCGCTGCCGGTGGGCGTGGCCTGTGCGCTGGTCGGCATCGTGATCGGCACGATGACCCTGACCGGGGCGGCCACCACCTTCGGCGGCTTCATCGTCTCGGTGGGCGAGAGCAACCTGTTCCTCTCGCTGGTCCTGACGATGGTGACCTGCCTCATCCTCGGGATGGGGATTCCGACGATCCCGAACTACATCATCACCTCGACCATCGCTGGGGGCGCCCTTCTGCAACTCGGCGTGCCGCTGATCGTCAGCCACATGTTCGTGTTCTACTTCGGCATCTTGGCCGACCTGACCCCGCCGGTGGCGCTGGCCTGCTTTGCCGCCGCCCCCATCGCGCGCGAGTCGGGCCTCAAGATCAGCATGGAGGCGATCAAGATCGCCGCCGCGGGCTTCGTGATCCCGTTCATGGCGGTCTACACCCCCGCACTGATGCTGCAGGACGGCGGGCCGCTTGCCACCGCCATCGGCTACGCGCCGGCGGTGGTCTATATCGTCGTCAAGACGGTGCTGGCGATCGGCCTGTGGGGGATCGCGGCGATCGGGTGGATGGGCCGCAAGCTGAACCTGGCCGAGCGTGCCTTTGCCATGATCTCGGCCTTCATGCTGGTCTATGCCGCAACGTGGAGCGATGCGGTGGGCTTTGCCCTGTCGCTCGCCTGCATCGGCTGGATCTGGATGAGCCAGCGCCGTGCGGTTGCCGCATGAGCGCCTGTCTCATGGCCGGGGCCGTGGCCCTGGCCGTGAGCGGCGGCTTCTCTCTCGGCTGGACCCACTCGGTCGAGCGGGTCCGGTGGGAGGAGCGCTGGCGCGTCGAGGGCGACCGGCTGGTGCTGATCGAGGCGCGGGTACGCGGCTCGGGTGCGGGGATGGAGCCGGGCGAAGGCGCGGTCGAGCGCGACGGCTGGTGGGTCTGGCAGCCGTCGCGGTCCTTTCCCGAGCTGACGCTCGCCGCGTCGGGGGCGACGGGGGGCGGCTGGACGCTTTGCACGGACGGCGGCTGCCGCGAGCTGGGCGCGGTCGCGGGCGCGGCGGTGACGCTGCGGCCCTGCCCCGAGGGCACCGTGGGGGGCTGAGGCCGGACCGGGGGGCTGTCTGCCCCCCGGACCCCCCGAGGATATTCGGATCCAGCCCGAGGGGGGCGTGGCTCAGTTCGCGTGAGGGGGAGCGAGACTATTCGCGTCTGCCGTCGAGGCTTCGCGGGCGCCAAGAATAGTCGCGGGGTGTCAGCGGAACAGGATTAGCGAGCCGGGCGACCAGCCGACGCGGACCCGCGTGCCGAGGTCGGGCAACTCGCGCCCGAAGACGTTGCGCATCGAGATCCGCACTTCATGCTCGCCGTCGAACCCCTCGCCCGCGAGCATCACGTCGTAATAGCTCATGTCGCCGTAATAGACGACCTCGTCGATGATCCCCTCGGTCACGCGGTCGCTGGCCGGGGCGTTCGCGGCGAGCAGCGTCACCGCCTCGGGGCGGAAGCCGATCGAGGGGCTGGCGTCGCCCGCGTCGGCGTGGCTGACGTTGGCGGCGGGAATGTCCACCCGGCCGAAGCCCGGCGCCTCGACCGTCACCGCGTCTCGGCTTTCGCCGAGGATGCGGGCCGGCAGGAAGTTCATCACCCCGATGAAATCCGCGACCCGGCGGCTCGCCGGGCGGGTGTAGAGCGCCTCGGCCGAGTCGAGCTGGGCGATCTGGCCCTCGAACATCACGGCGATCCGGTCGGACATGACCAGCGCCTCCTCCTGGTCGTGGGTCACGAGGACGAAGGTAATGCCGACCTGCCGTTGAAGCTTGATCAGCTCGAGCTGCATCTGCTCGCGCATCTTGCGGTCCAGCGCCGAGAGCGGCTCGTCCAGCAGCAGCACCTTGGGCTTGAGGATCAGCGCCCGCGCCAGCGCCACCCGCTGCCGCTGCCCGCCCGAGAGCGCGTGCGCGGCCCGCGCGCCGTAGCCGCGCAAGCCCACCATCGCCAGCGCCTCGTCCACCGCCGCCGCCTTGTCGGCGCGAGAGCGCGGGTCGCGGCGCAGGCCGAAGGCCACGTTCTCGGCCACCGTCAGATGCGGGAAGATGGCGTAGGACTGGAACACCATGTTCGTCGGACGGACGTTGGCCGGCACGTCGGCCATGTCCTTGCCGTCGATCAGCACCACGCCGGAGGAGATGTCCTCAAACCCGGCGATGGTTCTGAGCAGCGTGGTCTTGCCGCAGCCCGACGGCCCGAGCAGCGAGAAGAACTCGGCCTCGCGGATGGTCAGGTCGATGCCCCTGAGCGCGTGGTAGTCGCCGTAGTACTTGTGCACCTCGCGGCACTCGATCATCGGCTTGCGCTCGGCGATGGGCGTCGGGCGCCCCGCGGCGTCGCGGGCCGGGGCGTAGCTCTGGGCGGGTTGCGCGTGTGGGGCGGTCACAGGAAGCCTCCGCTGTCCTTCTGGCCGGTGCGGGCAACGCCGCGGCGGCGGAAATATTCGGCGATCGTCAGCAGCAGGATCGACAGGCCCACCAGCACCGTCCCGAGCGCCATGATCATCGGGATCGACTTGGGAAACCTGAGCTGGCTGAAGATGTAGGTGGGCAGGGTCGGCTCGTTGCCGGCGAGGAAGAAGGCGATGATGAACTCGTCAAGGCTGATGGTGAAGCTCATCAGCAGCGCCGAGATGATGCCGGGCATCACCAGCGGCAGGATCACCAGCCGGAACGCGCTCCACTTCGTTTCGCCCAGATCCTGCGCGGCCTCTTCGAGCGAGCGGTCGAGCGACGAGAAGGCGGTCGAGAGGATCGCCACCGTGTAGGGCATGCAGATCAGCGTGTGCCCGAGGATCACCGTCAGCACCGAGAGCTGCACCCCGAGCCCCAGCAGCACCACCAGCAGCGAGACGCTGATGATGATCTCGGGCAGCACCAGCGGCAGCATGATCAGGCCCATGATCGGGGCCTTGAAGGGGAACGAGAACCGGGTCGAGGCGCGGGCGGCGAAGAGCCCGAGGCAGGTGGCGAGGATCGACGAGCTGACCGCGATGGTCAGCGAGTTCATCAGCGCCCGGCGCAGCGTCGCGTTGCCCCACATCTGGGCGAACCACTCGGTCGTGAAGCCCTTGAGCGGAAAGGCGATGATCGTGCCGTTGTTGAAGGCGAAGACCGGCAGCAGCAGGATCGGCGCGTAGAGGAACAGCAGATAGGCGATGGCATATGCCTTGAGGCCCCCGCCGGGGCCCCGGCCGCTGGCGCGCGCCCCGCTCATGCCCGCACCTTGAGGAAGCGGCGGTTGAGGAACAGGAACACCAGCGCGAGCAGCGTCACGATCAGCATCGCGGTGATGGCGATGGCCGAGCCGAGGGGCTTGTTGTCGATGTCGAGCATCTGCGCCTGGATGAGGTTCGCCACCATCGGGATCTTGCCGCCGCCGATGATCGTGGGCGTGACGTAGTCGCCGATGGTGGGGATGAAGACGATCAGCACCGCCGCCAGCACCCCCGGCATGGCCAGCGGCAGCGTGACCCGCCAGAAGGTCATGGCACGGCTTTCGCCGAGGTCGCGCCCGGCCTCGAGCAGCGAGCGGTCGATCTTCTCCAGCGCGACGTAAATCGGCAGGATCGCGAAAGGCGCATAGGCGTGCGCCAGCGTCACCACGATCGAGCCGGTGTTGTAGAGCAGGAACGAGAGCGGCTGCTCGATGATCCCAAGGCTCTTCAGCCCCGAGTTGATGACCCCGTTGTAGCCGAGGATCACCTTCCACAGGAACACCCGGATCAGGTAGCTGGTCCAGAACGGGATGGTGATCAGGAACAGCCACAGCGACTTGCGCTCGGGCCGGACCACGAAGGACAGGAAATAGGCGACCGGGAACGCCAGCAGCACCGTCACCACCGTCACCAGCCCGGCCACGAAGAGCGAGCGCAGCATGAGCGTGCGGAAGATCGGGTCGGCCCAGACGGCGCGATAGTTCTCGAGCGTGAACTCGCGGATGATGGTCTGGTAGCCGTCCTTGAAGAAGGAATAGGCGAGGATGGTCAGCAGCGGCACCGCCAGCATCGCCAGCGCGTACAGCAGTGGCGGGGTGATGATCCGCAGCCCCTGGGCCGATTCCGATCCGCTGGCCGATGCCATGTCGCTCTGCGCTCCCCCATAGATCCCGGCGGCGTCCGTCTGCCTCGCATCAGAACCATATGGGTTGGCGAAGGAAAAGCGGATTCGCGCCGGCTGCAGCGTGGCCGCGGCGGTGCCCCCGGCTCTGCCTGCGGCGCGGGCAGCGCGAGGCGGTGTCGGGGGCGGTGGCGGGGGTGGTGCCGGGGGGCGGTGGCGGCCGGCGCGAAAAGCGCCCGGTTGCCGATATGGATGTCTCGACAGGTGACGGCGGGCGGTGCAATCTGCCGGCGCATCAAGGGCGGCGCGCGGGTCTGACACCGCGTCCGCGACAGTGGAGGAAGACTATGACTGAGAAGACCCAATTCGACCGCCGGGGGTTCCTGACCCGCGCCGGGATCGGCGGCGCCGCCGCCGCCGCGGGGGCCACGCTGGCCGCCCCCGCCATCGCGCAGGAGGCGCCGACGATCAACTGGCGCGTCGCCTCGTCGTTCCCCAAGTCGCTCGACACGATCTACGGCAGCGCCGAGGACGTGGCGACCCGCCTGAAAGAGGCGACCGACGGCAAGTTCAACCTGCAGGTCTTCGCCGCGGGCGAGATCGTCCCCGGCCTGCAGGCCATCGACGCCACCTCGGACGGCACGGTCGAAGTGTCGAACTCGGTCGGCTACTACAACTGGGGCAAGGACCCGGCCTTCGCGCCCGGCGCCGACCTGCCCTTCACCTTCAACGCCCGCTCCAAGGCCGCCTATAACTATCAGGGCGGCGGCATCGACAAGTACAACGAGTTTCTGGCCACCCAGAATCTGATCTGCTTCCCGGTCGGCAACACCGGCGCGCAGATGGGCGGCTGGTACCGGAAAGAGATCAAGTCGCTCGAGGACATGAAGGGCCTCAAGATGCGGATCTCGGGCCTCGCCGGGAAGGTGATGGAGAAGCTGGGCGTGGTGCCCCAGCAGATCGCCGGCGGCGACATCTACCCGTCGCTCGAAAAGGGCACCATCGACGCGGCCGAGTGGGTCGGCCCCTATGACGACGAGAAGCTCGGCTTCCAGAAGGTCGCGCCCTACTACTACTACCCGGGCTTCTGGGAAGGCGGGCCGACGGTGGGGATGTTCATCAACCTCGCCAAGTGGAACGAGCTGCCCGACAGCTACAAGTCGCTGCTGCGCACGGCCTGCCAAGCGGTCGACCAGAACACGCTGTCGAAGTACGACTACAAGAACCCGACCGCGCTGAAGAACCTGGTCGCCGCGGGCGCCCAGCTGCGGCCGTTCCCCGAGGACGTGATGGTTGCGGCGTTCGACGCCTCGCGCGCGCTCTATGAGGAGCTGGCGGGCCAGAACCCGGCGTTCAAGGCCCAGTGGGACGCGCAGAAGGCCTATCTGAACGACTGGTACCTGTACCAGCAGACGACGGATTACACCTTCGACACGATGATGATGATCCAGCAGCGCAACAACAAGCTGGCCGCCGCCGATGCGGCGCCTGCCGCGGCTCCGGCCGATGCGGCGCCGGCTGCCCCGGCCGATGCGGCGCCCGCCGCGCCGGCCGTGCCGGCCGCGCCTGCGAGCAACTGATCCGCACCGCCGCGCGCCCCGCATGCGGCTCGAGCCTTGACCGCCGCCCCGAACCGGGGCGGCGGTTTTCGTTTGTGCGGGGCGGCGGATGGACTAGAGCGCTTCGGAGCGGTCGCTCGACCCGCGTTCGGAAATGCAGAAGGGCGGCCCGAGGGCCGCCCTTTCGTCGTTGGGGTGCACGCGTCAGTTCGACGGCGGGGCGAGGCCCGGCGGAGGACCGGAGAGCCCCCCCGCCGCCGGTGCCGGCGCAGCGGGTGCCGGAGCGGCAGACGCAGGCGCCGCAGGGGTGGTCGGTGCAGGGGCCGCCGGGCTGCCGAAGTTCGGCGCGCCCAGTCCCCCAAGCCCGCCGGAGGCGGGCGCCGCGGGTGCCGGGGCCGGCGCGGGGGTGCCGAAGTTCGGCGTCCCGAGGCCGCCCAGCCCACCCGGGGCCGGCGCCGCAGGGGCACCCGGCGCCGCAGGGGCAGCCGGGGCGCCGAACGGGCTGCCCAGTCCGCCGAGCCCGCCGCCCAGGCCGCCACCGAGGCCGCCCAGGCCGCCGCTGCCGCCCCCCATGGGAACCTCGATGCGGACCTGCGACATGTCCACGGGCTTGCCCTTGTAGTGCATGACCATCTGCGGGAAGGCCATCACAAGCCCCACCATCACCAGCTGGATCACCACGAAGGGCACCGCCCCCCAATAGATCTGGCTGGTCTTCACCGGCTCCATCATCCGGCCCGTGACCTTGTCCTTGTAGGGGATCTTCGGCGCCACGGATCGCAGGAAGAACAGCGCGAAGCCGAAGGGCGGGTGCATGAACGAGGTCTGCATGTTGACCCCGAGCAGCACCCCGAACCAGATCAGGTCGATCCCCAGCTTCTCGGCCGCCGGCGCCAGCAACGGCACGATGATGAACGCCAGCTCGAAGAAGTCGAGGAAGAACGCCAGCAGGAAGACGAGGATCGAGACGACGATCAGGAAGCCGTATTCACCGCCCGGCAGGCTGGTCAGCAGCTCTTCGACCCACAGGTGCCCGTTCACGCCGTAGAAGGTGAGCGAGAACACCCGCGCGCCGACGAGGATGAACATCACGAAGGACGACAGCCGCGTGGTCGAGGCGAGCGCCTGCGGGATCACCCCGCCGCCCAGCCGGCCCTTGAGGCCGGCGAGGATCAGCGCCCCGACCGCCCCCATCGCGCCGCCCTCGGTGGGGGTGGCGATGCCGAGGAAGATCGTGCCCAGCACCAGGAAGATCAGCGCCAGCGGCGGGATCAGCACGATGATGACCTGCTGCGCGAGCCGGCTCATCACGTTGGCGCCCATCGACTTGTCGAGCAGCGCCGCGACATAGATCACCGCGATGGCCGCCGCCGCCGCGAGGATGTCGGCGTTGGCGCCCTGGGTCGGGTGCAGCCAGTGCCAGAAGCCGTAGAAGACCCCCGCGCCGATCAGCAGCGCCACGATCAGCGAGGTGACGCCCGAGCCGAGCGTCCGCGCCTCTTTCGGCAGCGCCGGCATCGACTCGGGCCGCATGATCGACATCACGAAGACATAGGCCATGTAGAGCCCGGTCAGCACGAGGCCCGGGATCATCGCGCCCTTGTACATGTCGCCCACCGAGCGGCCGAGCTGGTCGGCCAGCACGATCAGCACGAGGCTGGGCGGGATGATCTGCGCCAGCGTCCCCGACGCCGCGATGACGCCCGAGGCGATGCGCCGGTCATAGCCGTAGCGCAACATGATCGGCAGCGAGATGAGGCCCATGGCGATCACGCTCGCCGCCACCACGCCGGTGGTCGCCGCGAGCAGTGCACCGACGATGATGACCGCGTAGGCCAGACCGCCGCGCACCGGGCCGAAGAGCTGGCCGATGGTGTCGAGCAGATCCTCGGCCATGCCCGATTTCTCGAGCACGATCCCCATGAAGGTGAAGAAGGGGATGGCCAGCAATGTCTCGTTGCTCAAGAGGCCCCAGAGCCGCTCGGGCATGGCGTAGAGCAGGTTCCAGCTCAGGTTGATCTCGCCGCCCGAGAGGGGGGCCAGCTCGACGCCGATGATGAAGAACAGCAGCCCGTTCGCGGCCAGCGCAAAGGCGACCGGATAGCCCAGCAGCAGGAATGCCACGAGGCTCGCGAACATGATGGGCGCCATGTTGTGGGCGATGATCTCCATCATTTGCGGACGTCCCGGTCGGTGTAGTTGCGGTTATGATCGCGCGGGTGGTCGATCATCTGGTCGGTCACCGGATGATCGGGGCTGGCAAACCCCGCCTCGGCCAGCATCCGGTCGTCGATCTCGACCGCCGGGGTGTGGGACGACACATGCGCCTGGGTGTCGGGCAGATCGCCGCGCATCACCGCGATCTTCTTGATGATCTCGGAAATCCCCTGGAAGAACAGCAGGATGAAGCCTGCGAGCAGCAGCGCCTTGGCGGGCCACAGGATCAGGCCGCCGGCGTTCATCGACCGCTCGCCCGACGCGATCGAGCGCTGCAGCCACGGCACCATCAGCCAGATCATCAGGATGACGAACGGCATCAGGAATAGCAGGTGGCCGATCAGGTCGATCCAGTGCTGCGTCCGCCGGCTGCGCCCGCCATAGATGATGTCGATGCGGATATGTTCATTCTCGAGCAGCGTGTAGGCCGCGGCGAGCAGGAAGGCCGCGCCGTAGAGATACCACTGCAGTTCGAGCCAGGCGTTCGACGAGATCGACCAGACCTTGCGGCTGATCGCGTTCCCCGCGCTCACCAGAATGGCCACGAGGATCAGCCAGCTCACCCCGCGGCCGATCACCGTGTTGACGCGGTCGATGCCGCGAGACATGGCCAGAAGGCCGCCCATCGTCTGTTCCCCCCTTGCGCGCCGCGATCTTTGCGCGGCGGCGTCACGCGTGACGTTGCGCCATTTGCGGCTTTTGCAGGCCTGCGGTATGGCCGAGCCAGACCCGCCCGGTCAAGCGTTTCCGCGTCGCGCCGGGCCAGGCCGGCGCGACCGCCTCGCGGCCCGCACGCGCGGCGCTTCGGCCCGCCGCTGCGGCACCCGGACGCCGCCCCAGACCCACGCCGTCGCGGACGCCCGGCCGCGGCGGCCCCACCCGATCCAGCCGCACGAGGCCGCGCCCATGCCCCCCTTCGAGGCCCGCCAGGCCCCCCGCAGCTTCCGCGACCGCTGGGCGGCGATGCGCAACGTGCCCCCGTTCCTGCGGCTCGTCTGGCGCGCGGGCCCGGGCCTTGCGCTGGCCACCATCGTGCTGCGGCTGACGCGGGCGCTGATCCCGGTCGCCACGCTCTACGTCGGCAAGCTGATCGTGGACGAGGTGGTGCGGCTGGCCGCCCTGCCCGACGCGCCCGACACGATCGGGGCGTGGTGGGACGCAGGCCTTGCCGCGGGCCTCGGCTGGATGCTCGCGGCCGAGCTGGGGCTCGCGATCCTGCAGGACGTGCTCACGCGGCTGATCGGGCTGGTGGACAGCCTGCTCAGCGAGCGGCTGACCAACGACCTCTCGACCCGGCTGATGGACCACGCGGCGACCCTCGACCTCGAGGATTTCGAGGACGCGGTGTTTCAGGACAAGCTCGACCGCGCGCGGCGGCAGACGGCCTTCCGGATGTCGCTGATGGGCCAGCTCTTCGGGCAGATCGAGAGCCTGATCACGGTGCTGAGCTTCGCGGGCGGGCTTCTCGCCTATAACCCGTGGCTGGTGGCCCTGCTGCTGCTCACGCTGATCCCGGCGTTCCTGGGCGAGGCGCATTTCAACGCCCGCAGCTATTCGCTCGACTACGGCCGCACGCCCGAGCGGCGCGAGATGGACTATGTCCGCCAGATCGCCGCCAGCGCCGACACGGCCAAGGAGATCAAGATCTTCGGCCTCGACCGATTCCTGCGCGACCGTTACCTCACGCTGGCGCGGCGTTTCTACGCCCAGAACCGCGCCGTGGCGCAGGCCCGCGCCGCCTGGGGGGCGTTGTTCGCGGGGCTGGGCACGCTCGGCTATTACGCGGCCTATGTCTGGATCGTGGCGCAGACGGTCACCGGGCACCTGAGCCTCGGCGACCTGACCTTCCTCGCCGGGTCGTTCCAGCGCCTCAGGACGCTGATGGAGAACCTGCTCACCGGCTTCGGCCAGGTCGCAGCGCAGGCGCTCTATCTCGACGACCTGTTCGAGTTCTTCCGGGTGGCACCCGAGATCGCCTCGCCCCCGAACCCCCTGCCCGTCCCGAACCCGATCCGCGAGGGGTTCCGCTTCGAGAACGTGGGTTTTCACTATCCCGGCAGCACCCGCTGGGCGGTGCGCGGGCTCGACTTCACGCTGCACGCCGGCGAGACGCTGGCGCTGGTGGGCGAGAACGGGGCCGGCAAGACCACGCTCGTCAAGCTGCTCGCCCGGCTCTACGACCCCGACGAGGGGCGCATCCTCTTGGACGGGCGTGACCTCAGGGACTACGACCTTGACGCGCTCAGGGGCGCGATGGGGGTGATCTTCCAGGATTTCGTGCGCTTCAACCTGACTGCGGGCGACAACATCGCGGTCGGCCGGATTGCGGCGCGCGACGATGCCGCGCGGGTGAAGGCGGCGGCGGAACGGGCGCTCGCCGACCGGGTGATCGCGCGGTTGCCGGCGGGCTACGACCAGATGATCGGCAAGCGCTTCGCCAACGGCGTCGAACTGTCGGGCGGCGAGTGGCAGAAGATCGCCATCGCGCGGGCCTATATGCGCGACGCGCAGGTGCTGATCCTGGATGAGCCGACAGCAGCGCTCGACGCGCGCTCGGAATACGAGGTGTTCCAGCGCTTCAAGGAGCTGTCCGAGGCCAAGACCGCGGTGCTGATCTCGCACCGCTTCTCGTCGGTGCGGATGGCCGACCGTATCCTGGTGCTTGAGGGCGGCCGGGTCGAGGCGCAGGGCACCCACGAAGAGCTGCTGGCGCAGGACGGGCGGTATCGGGAGCTCTTCGAGTTGCAGGCCGAGGGGTATCGGTGAGGCGGGTCCGGGAGCGGTCTCATCGGACAGATCGCCCGCCATCCGGGCCACCTCGCCTGTCGCGCCGAAGCCAGAAATTCCGCCCGCCCCCGGCGACAGACAAAAGCGGCCGCATCATCTTGCCGGCCCGTTAGGCAAAGGTGGGAAAAGGACCCGCGCGCGCCCCCTCGGTTTGACCCCCGAGTCCCGCGCTGTTATTGACGCCCGGACCGGGATCGGAAGGCACGAGGGAAGGGGAACGCCGACGCATGACCATGTGGGGCACCTTTCTCAAGCCGATGCATCCCGAGGGCTATCGGTTTGTCGGCATCTTCGCCGCCGTTACGCTGGTGCTGTTCCTCGTCTGGGCGCCGCTCGGCTGGCTCGGGCTCGGCCTCACGATCTGGTGCTATTACTTCTTCCGCGATCCGCCGCGCGCCGTGCCCCAGGGCGAGGGGCTGGTCGTCAGCCCGGCCGATGGCGTCGTCTCGCTGATCGGGCCGGCGGTGCCGCCGGCGGAGCTGGGGATGGCGCCGGTGGCGCTGACGCGCGTCAGCGTCTTCATGTCCGTCTTCAACTGCCATGTGAACCGCGCCCCCGTCGCGGGGCGGGTGGCGGCGGTCGCCTATCGGCCGGGGAAGTTCTTCAACGCCTCGCTCGACAAGGCCAGCGACCAGAACGAGCGCAACGCGCTCTGCCTCGAACTGGCGGACGGGCGGCAACTCGCCGTGGTCCAGATCGCGGGGCTGGTGGCGCGGCGGATCCTGTGCTGGTCGCGCGAGGGCGACAGCCTGAGGACGGGCGAGCGCTTCGGGTTGATCCGCTTCGGCTCGCGGCTCGATGTCTACCTGCCGCCCGGGGTCGCGCCCCTGGTCGCGGTGGGACAGACCATGGTGGCGGGTGAGACCGTGATCGCCGAGCTGGGCCGGCAAGGGGCAGCGCGTGCTGCCGTGATCGACTGACCATGCTCAGGCACAGGGAACGACCCACGCGATTGTCCCTGACGCAGCTTCTGCCCAATGCGCTGACGCTTGCGGGGCTGTGTGCCGGAATGACGGCGATCCGCTTTGCCGTGCTGGGGCAATTCGACCGCGCGGTGCTGCTGATCCTGCTCGCCGCGGTTCTGGACGGGGTGGACGGGCGCCTCGCCCGGACGCTGCGCAGCGAAAGCGCCATGGGGGCCGAGCTCGATTCGCTGTGCGATTTCGTGAACTTCGGGGTGACGCCGGCGCTGGTCTTGCATCTGTGGGCGCAGGGCGGGGCCGGAGGCTTCGCGTGGATCGCCGCGCTGCTCTATGCCTCGGCCTGCGCGTTGCGGCTGGCCCGGTTCAACATCAGCAGCCGCGAGGCTGCGGCCGCACCGAAGCCCAAGAAGAGCTTCACCGGGGTGCCCTCGCCGGCGGGGGCGATGCTGGTGCTGCTGCCGATCTTCGTGGCCCTGCTGATCCCCGGCGCGGGGCTGCACGCGGCCGTGTGCGGGTTGTGGATGATCGCGGTCGCCGCGCTGATGGTCAGCCGGCTGCCGACCCCCGCGATCCCCTCGGTGCGGGTGCGGCCGGATCAGGCGCGGCTGATCCTGCTCGGCGGGCTCGCTCTCGGCGCGGCGCTGCTGACCTATACCTGGCTGACGCTGGTCCTGCTGGACACCGCCTATCTGCTGCTCTTGGCGTGGACGTGGAACCGTCATCGCCAATCGTCCCCTGCAAAGGAGCGCTGAATGGACCTTCACGCCGTCGAGAAGTCCTATGCCCGCTGGGCGCCGATCTACGACCGGACCTTCGGCGCCCTCACCGGCGTCGGCCGCCGCCGGGCCACGGCGCTGCTGAGCAAGCTCGGCGGGTCGGTCCTCGAGGTCGGGGTGGGCACCGGGCTGGCGCTGCCGCTCTACGGCCCGAACGTCAGCGTGACCGGCGTCGATTACAGCGCCGAGATGCTCGAGAAGGCCCGCGCCAAGGTCGAGGCCGAAGGGCTGGACCGCGTCACCGCGCTGCGCCGCATGGATGCCCGCGCGCTGGAGTTTCCCGACGCGAGTTTCGACCACGTCGCGGCCATGCACGTGATTTCGGTCGTGCCCGAGCCGGAGAAGGTGATGTCCGAGATCGCCCGGGTGCTGCGCCCCGGCGGCAGCGTGGTCATCGTCAACCATTTCGCCCGTGACACGGGCCTGCTGGCCCGGGCCGAGCGGTTGGCCGCGCCGCTCGCGAACCTGCTCGGCTGGCACTCGGACTTCGACCGGGCCCGCGTGCTGGGCGAGCCGAGCCTGACGCTGGTCGAGGAATGCACCCTGCCGCCGGCGGGGATGATGACCCTGCTGCGGCTGGTGAAGGCGGCGTAAGGGCGGGTCGCCGGCGCGATCCGCCGGCGACCGAGGACGGGAGCGGGCAGATCCGCCGCGGGTGAAGGCCCGTGGTCCGTCCGTCGGAACGAACAGCCGATCAACGCCCCGATGCGGCGCGCCCGACAGTCATCACAGTGATCTCGAGAGGGTCTGACGACACCCGGCCTGCGGTGTCTGGAGCGGGTGAAGGGAATCGAACCCTCGTCGTAAGCTTGGGAAGCTTCTGCTCTACCATTGAGCTACACCCGCGTGCGGCCTGCGATAGCGCGGGGCGACGGCCGGGTCAAGCGGCGACGCGCGGCGGGCGCGGCGTCATAGCAGACCCATCGCCGCCAGCTCGCGCGCCAGCCGGGGCGGCAGCGCGGTTTCCTCAGCGCGGCTCGCGGGCAGGTCGGGGGGCGCGTCGGCGGCCTCGAGGTAGCGCCAGCCCTGAAAGGCGCGGCGGGGCACCGCGGCCACCCGGACCAGCGCCGGGTCGAGGATCAGCGCGCAGCGCGCGATGCCGTCGGCGCCGGTGCGCGGCTCGATCCCGATCAGCCGCTGCCGGGCCAGCATCGTCCCCTTGAACACCCAGTAGAGCGAGCCGCCCGCCAGCAGCTCGTCGGCGCGCTTGGGCTGCATCCGGGTGACGTGCTCGGCGGCGCCCCCGCCGAAGCGGTCGCGCTGCCAGCGCTCGAGCGCCTCGGGGTTCGCGGCGCCGACGCACAGCTTCATCATGTGGAGGGGGGCTGTCATGCCTGCCATATAGGCCCCGCCCGCGGCGGTGAACAGGGTCGGGCCCGTCAGTTCACCCGCTCGGTCGGGTCCTTCAGCCGCGACATCATATGCGGCGCGGCAAAGCCGTGGAAGACGATCGACACGAGAATGATCAGCGTCATCACCGCCCAGAGCAGGCGCCCCGTCTCGATCGAGAAGGGCGCGTGGCCGAGGCCGTAGGCCATGTAGTAGATCGACCCCACCCCACGGATGCCGAGCAGGCTGACCGCGGCGCGCGAGGCGGGCGAGAGACCCGCCCCGGTCAGCGCCACCCAGCCCGCGACCGGGCGGACGACCAGCAGGAACAGCGCCGCGACGACTCCGCCGGCCCAGCCGAGGGGCGCAAGCAGCCCCTGCCCCACGGCCATGCCGAGCACGAACATCACCACGATCAGCCCCATGATCTCGGTCTGCTCGACGAAATGATGCAGGTCGCTGTGGATCTCGTGCCGCGCCTCGACCCGGCGGAACGCCAGCGCGGCGACGAAGACCGACAGAAAGCCGTAGCCCTCGACCGTCTCGGCCAGCCCGTAGGACACGAGCATCAGCCCGAGCGCGAGGAATGCATCCGCGACGCTGCCCGCGGGCGCGACGCGGAACGCGAGCCAGCCGGTCAGCCGCCCGATGACCACCCCCACCGCCAGCCCGGCGGCCAGCCGCCACAGCACGTCGTGCAGCACCCAGTCGCGCAGCACCTCGGCGGTGAAGCGGCCGTTGTCGCCGGTCACCTGCCCCTCGACCGCCATCGCCGCCGCGGCCGCCAGCGCCAGATGCACGAAGGGGAACGCGAGCCCGTCGTTCAGCCCCGCCTCGGAGGTCAGCGCAAAGCGCGCCTCGTCGCCGTCGCCCTCGCCCGGCGGGCCGACCTGGACCGAAGCCGCCAGCACCGGATCGGTCGGCGCCAGCGCCGCCCCCAGCAGCAGCGCCGCGGCGAGCGGCTGGCCCATGAGCCCCCAGCCGAGCAGCGTCATCGCGCCGATGCAGAGGATCATGGTGATCCCGAGCAGCCGCCACGTCGTCCCCCAGCTCGTCAGCCCCAGCGGCCGGTCGATCTTGAGACCGCAGCCGGTCAGCGACAGCAGCACGACGAGTTCGGTGACGTGGGTGATGATCGAGCCGCCGTCGAGCACGTCGATGGTCGGCAGGTCGAGGAAGAAGCCGGTGGCGATCCCGCCGAGGACGCAGGCGATGGGCAGCGTCACCACCCGCGGCAGCCGGTAGTGGGCGACGATCGGCGGCACCAGCGCGGCCGTGAGGATGCCGGCCCCGAACAGGGTCAGGAACAGCGGATAGGTCAGGTCGATCATGCGCCGTGCCTTGCGTCGGGTACCGCCGATCAGTGCGGGGGGCGCGGGGGGCTGTCAACAGCCTCGCGCAGCCGTGCGCGGGCCGGGGCCGGTGCCGTCGGGTCAGGGCGCGCGCGGCCGTCGCGCCGCCCCCGGCGCCGGCCGCTTCCGGCTGCCGGAAACCCGCGGTGGGCGGCTTGCCTCAGGCGACGGCCCCGCGCATGGTCGGCGCCGCGGCCCCGGCAGACTGCCGACCGACCCCGTTCCTGACCCGAGGCCCCCGCCCATCATGTCCACGTTCCTGTTGCTGCTCGTCGCCGGCTTCTTCGGCGGGATGCTGAACGCCGTCGCGGGCGGGGGGACGTTCATCACCTTTCCGGCGCTCGTCTTCACCGGAGTACCGGTCGTCGCCGCCAACGCCACCACGACGGTCGCGGCCCTGCCCGGCTACCTCGCCGCGGCGCTCGGCTTTCGCCGCGACATCGCCCGCATCGACCGGGCGCTCGTCACGCGGCTGACGCTCTGGACCATGCTCGGGGGGGCGGTGGGGTCGGGGCTGCTGCTCGTCTCGTCCAACACGGCCTTCGCCGCCATCGTGCCGTTCCTGCTGCTCGCCGCCACGCTGGTGTTCCTCGGCGGCCCCCGCATCCGCGAGATCGCCAGCCAGTATCGCGGCGGCGTCACCGCCTTCGGCGCCGGGACCATGCTGCCGGTGGCAATCTACGGGGGCTACTTCAACGGCGGGCTGGGGATCGTGCTGCTGGCGCTCTTCTCGCTCTGGGGGATGACCGACCTGCACGCGATGAACGGGCTGAAGAGCTGGCTGTCCTTCGCGCTCGCCATCATCAGCTTCGCGATCTTCGCCGCTGGCGGGCAGATCGTCTGGTGGGAATGTCTCGCCATGTCGGTGGGCACCATCCTCGGCGGCTTTCTCGGAGCCCCCGTGGCCCGCCGCATCCCCGTCCGGGTGCTGCGCGGGTTGATCGCGGTCGTCGGGTTCGGCATGACGGCGGTATTCTTCTGGCGCCTCATCAACGGAGCATGACCATGGCGGACATCAAGCGCATCGAGACCGGCAACCGCATGAGCATGGCGGTCGTCCACAACGGCACGGTCTATCTGGCCGGGCAGGTCGGCAAGCCGGGCGAGAGCGTGACCGACCAGACCCGCGAGGTGCTGGCGCAGGTGGACCGCCTGCTGGCCGAGGCGGGGACCGACAAGACCCGCATCCTCTCGGCGCAGATCTGGCTGGCCGACATGGCCGACTTTGCCGAGATGAACGCCGTCTGGGACGCATGGGTGCCGCAGGGCCACACCCCGGCCCGCGCCACCGGCGAGGCGAAGCTCGCCACCCCCGCTTACAAGGTCGAGGTGATCGTCGTCGCGGCGCTTTAAGCGCCCCGACCGACCATCCCGTAAGGCTCAGGCGGCGCGCGGTTCCAGCGCGCCGATCACGGATCGAGCCGCCCGCAGGCCGGGCGGCTCTCCGCCCCGGCCCAGCCGCTCCATCGTCAGCTCCATCGCGGCCAGCTGTTCGCCGCGCATCGCCTCGTCGTCGAGCAGCCCGACCAGCGCCGCGGCCATCGGCCCCGGCTGGCAGCGCCGGCCGAGGAACTCGGGGACCGCGCGGGTCTCGCTCACCAGGTTCACCAGCGTCACCGTGTCGGTCCTGAGCAGCCAGCCGACCAGCATCCGGCTGAGCGGCGCCATGTCGTAGCCGATCACCATCGGGACCGCGTTGGCGGCGAGCTCGAGGCTGACGGTGCCCGACGCCGCCAGCGCCAGGTCGGCGGCGGCAAAGGCCGCGCGCTTCTCCGCCGCATCCTCGACCACCACCGGGGCCGAGGGCCAGCGCTTGGCCATCGTGCCGACCATGTCGGCCACCCCCGGCACGGTCGGCAGCACCACCCGGATCTCGGGCACCCGGTCGCGCAGCCGCATCAGCGCCTCGTCGAAGCGCCCGCCGAGCCGCGCCACCTCGCCCCGGCGCGAGCCGGGCAGGCACAGCACCAGCGGCGCATCCGGGGCGATGTCGTGGCCGGCGCGGAACGCCGCGGCCTCGTCGGGAGTCGCGCGGCGTTGGGACACCACCGGGTGGCCGACGAAATCGCAGCTCATCCCCGCCTCGTGCATCAGCGGCGGCTCGAAGGGCAGGATGGCGAGCACATGGTCGATGACCTCGGCCATGCGCTCGGCGCGGCCCGGCCGCCACGCCCAGACCGAGGGGGCCACGTAATGCACCGTGCGGATGCCGGGCGCCGCCTCGCGCACCCGCCGCGCCACGCGCAGGCAAAAATCCGGGCTGTCGATGGTGATGAGCACGTCGGGCCGGAACGCCAGCGCCGCCTCGGCCGTCTCGGCGATGCGGCGCTTGAGGGCGCGGTATTTCGGCAGCACCTCGACGAGTCCCATGACGCTCAGTTCGGACATCGGGAACAGGCTCGTGAGCCCCTCGGCCGCCATCAGCGGCCCGCCGACCCCGGCGATGGAGAGGTCCGGGTCGAGCTGGCGCAGCCCGTTGAGGAGCGCGGCCCCGAGCGCATCGCCCGAGGGCTCGCCCGCGATCAGGAACGCGCGCATTGCGGACCCCCAACGTTGCAGGGGTATTCGGGCCAGTCAGACGTCCTCCGGCGCCGCGAACAGGCGTCTTTTCGGCTCAAATCCCCGATTCCGTCCGTGCCCACAGGATTAGCCCCGCCTCGTTCGCCGCCGCCTCGGTTTCGGCGCGGTCCAGCAGCAGAACGCCGCCCGCGGCCCAGACGATCCCCGACAATCGCGCGGCGGCGGCCTGGGCCACCGTCTCGGGGCCGATCGCGGGCAGGTCGACGCGGCGGTCCTGTCCCGGCTTCGGCGCCTTGTACAGCACCCCGCCGCGCGGCGTCTCTCGCGTGGCGGCCACGAACTCCAGCATCGCCGCGGTGCCGGGCAGCGTCTCGAGCGCGAGGCAGAGGCCGCCCGCCACCACGCATCCCTGCCCGATGTCGAGCGGCCCCGTCGCGGCGAGGATCGCCGCCGCACGGCCCGCATCCGCGCGGTCGCCCGCCGTGGGGGCGCCGGCCAGCACCCCCTCGCTTGGCAGCAGATCGGCGCGCAGCGTCTCGGCGCCGACCACGGACAGGCCCCAGTCCTCGAAGATGGCAATGAGTTCGCGCAGCGCCGCGTCGTCGCCCTGCCCCATCGCGGCGGCGATGCGGGGGACGAGGGTGGCGGTGCGGGGATCGAACGCCTCGGGGTCGAGCCGCGGGCGGCGCACGGCCCCGGCAAAGGCCACCTGCGTCACGCCCTCGTCGAGCAGCCGGTCCATCAGCGGGACCAGTCGCTCGAGCCGGAACGGCTCGGCCGCAAGGGACGGGGTGACGCCCTCGAGGGCGAAGACCAGCGGCGCCTCGACCGCCTCGGCCAGAAGCACCGGCAGCCGCCCGGCCCCAGCGATGATCGCGGTGCGGGTCATCCGCCGTGCCCTGTCATCCGTGCGGGGTGAGGAAGCTGCGGTCCGACGGCCCGAGGATGAAGTCGAGCATCTCGCGCTCCATCGCCGTGGTGGCCTCGCCCACCCGCGCCCGCGCCGTCTCGCGGAAGGCGCCGGCGCCGAGATCGGCCAGCAGCCCGCGCAGCGCGGAAATCTCGGCCCGGCTGGCGCCACGGCGCTTGAGGCCGACGAGGTTCAGCCCGTCGAGATGCCCACGCGGCCCCGAGACCAGCGCGAAGGGCAGCACGTCGGCGGTCACCATGGTCAGCGCGCCGATCATCGCGCCCCGGCCGATGCGGACGAACTGGTGCACGCCCGAAAGCCCGCCGACGATCACCTCGTCGCCCAAGCTGCAATGCCCGGCAATGGCGACATTGTTGACGAGGATCACGCCGTTGCCGACGCGGCAGTCATGGGCGACGTGGCTGCCGGCCATGAAGAGCCCGTCGTCGCCCACCTGCGTCAGCCCGCCGCCGCCGGCGGTGCCGGGGTTCATGGTGACGTATTCGCGGATGCGGTTGCGGGCGCCGATCACCAGCCGCGTGTCCTCGCCCGCGTATTTGAGGTCCTGCGGCGCCTCGCCGATGCAGGCGAAGGGATAGAGGGTCGAGCCGGCGCCGATCTCGGTGTCGCCCATGACGACGACATGGGACTTGAGCACCACCCCGTCGCCCAGCCGCACGCGGGGGCCGACGTGGCAGAAGGGGCCGATGCGGACGCCCTCGCCCAAGGCTGCCCCCGGCTCGACGATGGCCGAGGGGTGGATGAGCGTCTCAGCCATCCGCCCCGCCCGAGCCGCCCGACTTGAGGTCCATCATCGCCGTGAACGCCGCCTCGGCGACGAGCTGGCCGTCGACGCGGGCCTCGCCGGTGAACTTCCAGATCTTGCCGCCGGGGCGCTTGACGGTGACGTGCAGCTCGAGCACGTCGCCGGGCTGGACCATGCGGCGGAACTTGGCGGCGTCGATGCCCATGAAGTAGGTCAGCAGCGGCTCGTCGATGATGTTCATCGAGATGCCGACCATGACCGCCGCGGTCTGGGCCATCGCCTCGACGATCAGCACGCCGGGCATGATCGGCTGGGCGGGGAAATGGCCGGGGAAATGCGGCTCGTTCGAGGTCACGCACTTGATCCCCACCGCGCCCTCGTAGGGGACGATGTCGCGGACCTTGTCGATCATCAGGAACGGGTAGCGGTGCGGGATGATCCGCTTGATGAGGGCCAGGTCGGCGGCGGTGTGCGGGGCGGGGTTGCGCTCGGCCATCATGTTCTCCGTCGGGTTGGGCTTGCCTAGCAAGAAGGGCTTCCGATTGGCAAGGTTCGGCGCGGCCGACCGGCGCCGGACCGGGGCGCTGCCCCGGACCCCGGGATATTTAAGCAAGGAAGAATTGGGGGGCGTCAGGTCAGCCCGGCCAGCGGCGCGCCGGCGTCGGGGCGCAGCGTCGCGGCGCGGCGGGCGGCGCGGATGGCGCTTGAGGACAGCGCCGTCATCGGCACGTTGATCAGCACCCAGGCGGGCGGGGTCGCGTCGGCGAGCAGCGCGGCGCGGGACTCGGGCAGGCGGTGGCGGGCGAGGATCGTCGCCGCGCGGCTGGTGCGCGCCGCGGTGCGCGAGCCCGGGCGCGCGATCACCCCGATCGGCACCCGCGCGGCGATCCCCTGCCAGCGGTCCCAGCGGGCGAACTGCACGAGGTTGTCCGACCCCATCAGCCAGACGAAGCGCACCCCGGGCCAGAGCGCCTGCATCGCCGCGAGCGTGTCGGCCGTGCGCCGCGTGCCGAGCCGGGCCTCGAGCCCGGTCACGACGATCCGCGGGTCGTCGGCGAGCGCGCGGGCCGCCGCGATCCGCTCGGCCAGCGGGGCGGGGCCGTGGGCCTTCAGCGGGTTGCCCGGCGAGACCAGCCACCACACCCGGTCGAGGCGGAAGCGGCGCAGCGCCATCTCGGTGATGTGCAGGTGCCCGGCATGGGGCGGGTCGAACGAGCCGCCAAGCAGGCCGATGCGCTGCCCGGCGATGGCGCGGGGCAGCGGGATGGCGTCGGCCGGGGCCGCGGGGGTCGGCGCCCGGGTCAGGGCGCGCGGTCCGGGGCGGGGGTGGGCGTGGCGTTGGTTGGCGCGGGGGGCGCGGAAACGGACGTGTCGGTGCCGGTCGCTGCGGCGGGCGCAGCGGTGTCAGCGTCGGCCGCGGGGGCCGGGCGGGTGGCGGCAGCTTCCTCGTCGGCGATGGCGGCGGCGACGATTTCGCTGCCGTCGCCCAGCGCGGCGTCGAGGGCGGCGATGGTGGCCGCCGTCACGTCGATCGTCTCGGCCGAGATGAGCACCGTGCGCTGGTCGAGCACCAAGAGCGCGCCGCGCTGCTCCATCACCGAGGTCAGGACTGGGCCGGCGGCCTGGAAGAACAGCGCCCGGTCGCGGTCCGCCTGCCGGGCCAGCGCCAGCCGGGCGTCGTCGCGCTCCTGCCGGACGGCGGTCACGCGCTCGTCGAAGGCGGTCGCCCGGCGGCGGAACTCGGCCGGGTCGAGGGTGGCGCGGGCGCGGGTCAGCGCGTCCTCGTCGGCCACCAGCGCGGCAAAGGCGGTGTCGTTGTCGGCGGCGACCTTGCGCGACTGTTCGGCAATCTCGGCCTCGGCGCGCTGCCCCCAGCGCGAGCGGCGGTAGATCGCCTCCTGGTCCACGGTCAGGATGGCCTGTGCCAGCGCGGTGCGCGCCGAGGGGCCGAGCGCGGGCGCCACGGCCGCGGGCACCGGCAGGCCGGTGGGGCGCGCGGGTTGAGGCTGGGCACCGCCCGGCTCGGCAGGCGTCTCGGGGCCGAGCGGGCGGTCGGGGCCGAGCGGGCGGTCGGGGCCGAGCGGGCGGTCGGGGCCGAGCGGGCGGTCGGGGCCGAGCGGGCGGTCGGGGCCGAGCGGGCGGTCGGGGCCGAGCGGGCGGTCGGGGCCGAGCAGGGCGAGGGCATCGCCCGGCGAGGCCGATGGGGCCACGGGCGCAGCAACGGGCGCCGGCTCGGCCGGGCGCAGCGTCGGCCGGGGCCGGGGCGGGGTCGTGCCCTGCGCCAACCGGTGCGGGGCACCGGCCGCCGGCACGTCCGGGGCCGTGGTCTGCGCCGCCGCCGGCCACGTCCCGGCGGCGAGCGCCAGCAGCGACGCCGCTGCGGCCGAAGCGACGGACCTGCGCCTAGAACTTCGTCGAGATCGACAGGTCGAAGGGCTGGTCCTTGTCATAGTCTTCCTTCTTGACCGCCTTCGAGAAGTTGAAGCGCAGCGGGCCGACCGGCGTGGTCCAGAACAGCGACACGCCCACCGCCGCCCGCACCTTCATCCCGTCGTCCACGGTGCCGTTGGCGAACTCGGTGAAGTTGCCGTTGCCGTTGCGGTCGTTGGCGTCGCGGTCATAGCCCGCGAGGTTGTCGAGCCCCCAGACCGAGCCGGCGTCGGCAAACAGACCGCCGGTGATGCCGTATTCCTCGGGCAGGCCCAGCGGGAACTGAGCTTCGGCGCGCGCGGCCCAGTAGTAGTTGCCGCCCAGCGCATCCTCGTTCGGGGCGTTCAGGTCGCGCGGCCCGTAGCCGTTCGGCTCGAACCCGCGGATGCGGCCCGAGCCGCGGAAGCGCTCGGTGATCCGCGTCGGCTCGTCGTCGAGCCGGTGGATGGCGCCGGCCTCGACCTCGGCGCGCAGCGTCACCTCTTCGCGCCAGGCGCGGCTTTCGACCCCGGCCGAGATCACGCTGGTCACGCCCTGCACGTCACCGCCGACGCCCGCGAAGTCCTGGCTGAAGCGCAGCTTGTAGGCGGTCAGCGGGTTCAGCCCGCCGATCCGGCTGTCGTAGGTGTAGCTGTAGCCCAGGGCCGAGCTCACCCGCTCGCCCTGCTCGGCCACGAGGATCGGCGACGAGCCGCCCCATTCGCCGCTTTCGGGATCCAGCTCGATCGGCTTCACGTCGAACAGCTTGTCCTTGCTCAGCCGGTAGCGCAGCTCGACCCGGCCGTTCTCGCTGACCGGGAACTCGAGCCCGGTCGAGAACCCGGCGCTTCGGGTGTTGAACTTGGCGTTGTCATAGTCCGAGGTGCGGTACCAGGCCGAGAACCGCGCCCTGAGGTCGCGGCTCATGAAGAACGGCTCGACGAATGTGAAGTCGAAGCTCTGGGTGCCGCTCGCGGTCGAGAAGGACAGGTCCACGGTCTGCCCGCGGCCGAGGAAGTTCGTCTCGGACAGCGAGGCGTTGAAGCCCACGCCGGCCGAAGCGCCATAGCTCGCGCCGAAGCCGAGGCTGCCGGTCGGCTGTTCTTCGACGTTCACGTCCACGATGACCTGCTGCGGGCTCGACCCCTCGCGGGTCTCGACCTGGGCATCGGCGAAATAGCCCAGCGCGCGGATGCGTTCGGCCGAGTTGCGCAGCTCGCGCGGGTTGAAGGGGTCGCCTTCGACGGTGTTGAACTGCCGCCGGATGACCTCGTCCAGCGTCGTGGTGTTGCCCTCGATGTCGATCCGCTCGACGAAGACGCGCGGGCCGCGGACCAGCGCGAAGGTCAGGTCGAGCGTCTGGTTGCGCATGTTGCGGGTGATGCGCGGCTCGAAGCTCAGGAAGTCGCGGCCCTGCTGGATGGCGATCGCCTCCATCCGCTGGATGGTCTGCTCAATGGCCTGGGGGCTGTAGACCTGGCCCGGGCGGACGCGGTTCTGGGCGATGTAGGGGGCGGCATCGACGCCGGGCACCTCGCTCACCACGTCGACGCGGCCGAAGCTGTACCGCGGGCCTTCCGAGATGTTGTAGGTGACGTAGAAGGCGTCACGCTCGCGCGTCACCTCGGGGGCGACGCCCTGGACTCGGAAATCGGCGTATCCGCGCGAGCGATAGAAGTCGGTCAGCAGCCGCTCGTCGAGCTGCATCCGGTCGGGCGCGAACACGTCGCGGCGAATGAAGGTCCGCAGGATGCCGGCCTGCTTGCTCGACAGCACGTTGCGCAGCCGCCGGTCGGTGAAGGCGCGGTTGCCGGTGAAGCCGATGCGCTCGGTCTCGGTCAGGTCGCCCTCGCGCACCTCGAACACCAGGTCCACGCGGTTGTTCGGGCGGCGGATGACGCGCGGATCAACGCGGGCGGCATAGCGCCCCTCGGCGGCATAGGCGGCGGCGATGGCCTGGGCGTCCTGCTCGGCCTGGCTGGGCGAGAACACCCGGCGCGAGCGCGACTGGACCAGCTCGGCCAGCTTCTCGTCCTTGATCCGGCGGTTGCCCTCGAAGCTGATGACGTTGATCGTCGGGTATTCGCTGACCCGGATCACCAGCGTCGAGCCCTGCGGGACGATCTCGACCGTCTCGAACAGCCCCGACGCCTGCAGCCGCTGCTGCGCGTCGTTCAGGTCGCCGGCCGACAGATCGGCGCCGCGACGGATGTTGGCCAGCGAGAGCGCCGTCTCGGCGTCCACCCCCTGCGCCCCTTCGAGCCTGACCTGGGTATAGACGGCGGCCGCGGCGGGCGTCGCCACCCCTGCCGCTGCGCTCAGGGCCGCGGCCAGCGCCAGCCCTGCGACCTGCGCCCGCGGGCGGATCCCCTCGTTTCTGTCGCTCATCGCCCGCCCCTCGCGTCTGCGTGCCTGCGCCGGGTTTGCCCGTGCGCGTTTGGGGGCAGGATTAACCCTCTCGGGTGGCAGCTGTCAAAATGAAACCCCGCCGCGGCGGCGGTTTCATCGGCACATGATGTCGTTCGAGAGCCCGAAGACCATCAGCATCAGCACCAGCGCCATCCCCACCCGGGTCAGGATGTCCATCGCCCGGGCCGAGGGCGGGCGCCCGGCCAGCGCCTCCCACGTGTAGAAGGCGAGGTGGCCGCCGTCGAGAACCGGGATCGGCAGCAGGTTCAGGAACCCGATCCCGGCCGAAAGGACCGCGATCAGCCAGAAGAAATTGCCCGCCCCGGCGCTCGCCGCGTCGCCCGCCACCTCGGCGATGGAGATCGCGCCCGACAGGTTGCAGCGCCCGATCTGGCCCGAGATCATCGCCGCGATGCCGGTGACCGAGCCCCAGATGACGTCCCAGGTCTGCTTCGCGCCCATCCCCAGCGCCTCGAGCGGGCCGGGGGTGCGGGTGGCGGGGCGCAGGTAGCCCTCGCCCCCGGTCACGCCGATCAGCCAGCGGTTCTCGAAGCCGGTGGCGGTCGGCAGGTCCTGCCGGCGGGGGACGAGGACGAAGTCGGTCTCGCCCGCCCCCTCGCGCCAGACCCTGAGCGTGACGGGGCGGCCGTCGGCGGCCTCGACGGCGGGGCGCAGCTCGGTGAAGCGGCTGATCGGGCGGCCCTCGACCGCCATCACCACGTCGCCCGGCCGCAGGTCGGCGGCCGAGGCGGCGCTGCGCGGCGCCACGCCCGAGATGCGGGGCGGGGCCGGGTCGGGGGCGCGCACGGTGATCTCGGCCCCTTCGCGGCGGACGCGCCAGTCCTGCGCGGCGGCGGGGGGCAGCGTCTCGGTCAGGCGGAACAGCGCGCCCCAGTCGGCGACGGGCTGGCCCCCGACGGCGAGCACCTCGTCGCCGGGGCGCAGTTCGTTGACGATCCCGGGCGGCGCGGGGGCGAGGCTGCCGACCACCACGCGGTCGGTGGCGATGCCCTGCCACGCGATGACGCCGGCAAAGACCAGTGCGGCAAGGACGAAGTTGAAGACCGGCCCCGCCGCGACGGTGGCGAACCGCGCCCAGAGCGGCGCGCCGCCCAGCGTCTGCCGCGCCAGCGCCGGATCGACCGCCTGCCCCGGCCCGGCGCTGGCGGCGTTCTCGTCGCCGAGGAAGCGGACGTAGCCGCCCAGCGGGATCGCGGCGATCTGCCAGACCGTGCCGCGCCGGTCGCGCCACGCGGCGACGCGGGGCCCGAAGCCGAGCGAGAACACCTCGGCCCGGATCCCCGACCAGCGGCCGACGATGTAATGGCCATACTCATGCACGCCGACGATGATCGACAGCGCCACGATGAAGGCGACGACGGTCCAGGCGAGACCGCCGGTCTGGCCGATGAGGTCGGCGATCATGCGGCGCGGCCCCACGCGGCGGCGTCACGGCGGGCGGCGGCGTCCCAGGACAGCACCGCCTCAAGGCTGTCGGGGCTGCGGGCGAACCCCGCCTGCCCCGCGGCGCGGTCGAGCGCGTGCGCCACCGCGGGCGCCATGTCGGTGAAGCGGATGCGCCCGGCGATGAAGTCGTCGAGCGCCTGTTCCTTGGCGGCGTTCAGGACCGCGCCCGCCGCCCCGCCCGACGCGATCACCTGCCGCGCCAGCGCCAGCGCCGGCCAGCGCGTCTCGCACGGCGCGTGGAAGGTGAGCCGCCCCAGCGCCGCGAGGTCGAGGCGCGCGACCGGCAGGGGCGCCCGCGCGGGCCAGTTCAGCGCATGGCCGATGGCATGGCGCATGTCCGGCGCGCCGAGATGGGCGATCACCCCGCCATCGACATGGGCAACGAGCGCATGGACGATGCTCTCGGGGTGGACCAGCACCGCGATGCGGTCCGAGGGCAGGCCGAAGAACTCATGCGCCTCAATGACCTCCAGCGCCTTGTTGAACATCGAGGCGCTGTCGATCGTGATCCGCTGGCCCATCGCCCAGTTGGGATGGGCCGACGCCTCGGCCACCGTCGCCTGCGCCAGCCGCTCGAGCGGCCAGTCGCGGAACGCCCCGCCCGAGGCGGTCAGCGTGACCATCTCGACGCTGTCGAGATTACCACCTTCAAGGCATTGGAAAATCGCCGAATGTTCGCTGTCCACCGGCAGGATGGTGGCGCCGTTGACGCGGGCCGTCTCCATCAGCAGCGGGCCCGCGGCGACGAGGCTCTCCTTGTTGGCGAGCGCCAGCACCCCGCCCCGCCAGGCGACCGCCAGCGACGGCGCGAGGCCCGCCGCGCCGATGATGGCCGAGAGCGACCAGTCCGCCGGGCGGCCGGCGGCCTCGGCCACGGCGGCGTCGCCCGCGGCGACCTCGGTCCCCGTGCCCGCCAGCGCCGCGCGCAGGTCGGGCAGCAGCCGGGCGTCGGCGATCACCGCCAGCTCGGCCCTGAGCGCGCGGGCCATCTCGGCCAGCCGCGCGACGTTGCGCCCGCCGGTCAGCGCCACCGTGCGCCACGCCGCAGGCCCGCCCGACCCCATCAGCAGGTCAAAGGCGCTTTCGCCGATCGAGCCGGTGGCCCCGAAGATCGAGACGCTGCGCATCCCTCAGCTCCCCACCACCGGCAGCAGGCCCGCGAGCCCCAGCACCAGCGCCGCGGCCAGCGCCCCGCCCATCGCGTCGAAGCGGTCCATGAGCCCGCCGTGTCCGGGGATCAGCTGCGAGCTGTCCTTGACCCGCGCCCGGCGCTTCAGTGCGCTTTCCGCGATGTCGCCCAGCTGCCCGCCCAGCACCAGCAGCGGCCCGATGACCAGCGCCCCGGCATGGGTCTCGCCCGCGGCGATCAGCGCGGCGCCCGCGACCAGAGCGCCGAGCCAGCCGGCGACGGTGCCGCTC
Organism: Paracoccus panacisoli; assembly: GCF_042435015.1. Classification (NCBI taxonomy): domain Bacteria; kingdom Pseudomonadati; phylum Pseudomonadota; class Alphaproteobacteria; order Rhodobacterales; family Paracoccaceae; genus Paracoccus; species Paracoccus panacisoli. Next base: position 57,057 of record NZ_JBHMQU010000032.1, read on the forward strand.
CACGTCTTCTTCGGGCTGTAGCGGGGCCAGAACTTCGGACCGCCCACGGCCCGGCCGACGAAATAGCCCAGCACGTCCGACAGCACGACCAGGATCACGATCCACCACGCCGTCCCCTGCCCGTGCGTCGCGCGCACCCAGGCGAGGCCCGCGGTGGCCAGCGCCATCAGCACCGCCTGCGCGACGAGGCTGAGGCGCAGCGCCGGATCGGCCATCCGCAGCGCGAGCAGAAGCGGCACCGCCAGCAGCAGCATGGCCCACGGGCCCACCAGCAGCACGCCCGCCATCGCCAGCCCGGCGGTCAGCCCGACGGCGACGGCGTTGCGGGACGCGGCCGGTCCGGGCCGGGGGACGGGTAGCTGCACGCCCTCGGGCGCAGTAGGCGGCACGACCAGCCGCGCGAGTTCCCACATCAGCGCGCCGAAGAGCGCCGCCAGCCCGAGGTCCGACCACGGGCGCGGGGCCAGCAGCAGCCCGGTGCCGAGCACGAGGATGACCATGGCCGAGCCGACCCGCTGGGCCAGATCGACCCAGCGTCCCGCCGGGCGCACCTCCGGCTGGGCCGGGCGCGTCATGCGGCGCCGAAGCGGCGCTGGCGCTGGCTGGTGCGGTCGAGGATCTGGGCCAGATGCGCGGGGGTGAAGTCCGGCCACAGGGTCGGCGTGAACTCGTATTCCGAATAGGCCGCCTGGAAGGGCAGGAAGTTCGAGGTCCGGGTCTCGCCCGAGGTGCGGATCACCAGATCGGGGTCCGGGTGACCGGCGGTGTCGAGACAGGCGGCGAGGTCCTGCTCGGTCCCCGTCGCCTCGCCCGCGGCGATGCGGGCGGCGAGCCGGGTGGCGGCGCGGGCCAGCTCATCACGGCCGCCGTAGTTGATCGCCACGGTCAGGTTGAGGCGCGAGTTGCCGGCGGTGCGGGCCTCGATCCCGGCCATCAGCGCCTGCAGCTTGGCGTCCAGCCGCTCGCGCCCGCCGATGAAGCGCATCCGCACCCCCTCGGCCGACATGGCGTCGGCCTCGCGCCGGATGTAGCGGGCGAAGATGCCCATGAGGCCCAGCACTTCCTCGGTCGAGCGCTTCCAGTTCTCGGTCGAGAAGGCGTAGACGGTCAGCCAGTCCACCCCGAGGTCCGGGCAGGCGCGCACCACCTGCTTCACGCGCTCGGCGCCGCGCCGGTGGCCGACCAGCCGCGGCCAGCCGCGCTCGGTCGCCCAGCGGCCGTTGCCGTCCATGATGATGGCGACATGGCGGGGCCGGCCCGCGCCGCCGGGGGTCAGGGTCTGCGCCTCGGCGGGCACCGCGGCCATCCGCCTAGACCTGCATGATTTCGGCTTGTTTCGATTCGAGCGCCTTGTCCACCTCGGCGATCATGCGGTCCGTCAGCTCCTGCACCGAGGTTTCCCAGAATTTCTGGTCGTCCTCGGACATGCCCTTGGACTTGGCCTTCTTGATCTGGTCCATCCCGTCGCGGCGCACGTTGCGGACCGCCACCCGGGCGTGTTCGGCGTAGCCCGCGGCGACCTTGGTCAGCTCTTTGCGGCGCTCTTCGTTCAGCTCGGGGATCGGCAGCATGATGATGGTGCCGTTGAGCTGCGGGTTGATCCCCAGACCGCTTTCGCGGATCGCCTTCTCGACCTTGCCGACCAGCGCCTTGTCCCAGACGTTGATCGTCACCATCCGCGGCTCGGGGACGTTCACCGTGCCCACCTGGTTGATCGGCGTGGGCGAGCCATAGGCGTCCACGGTGATCGGGTCGATCATGCTGGCCGAGGCGCGGCCGGTCCTGAGCGAGGAAAACTCGTGCCTCAGGCTGTCCATGGCGCCCTTCATCCGCCGCTCGAGGTCGTCGGTGTCGATTTCCAGCTCGTCGGACATGGCGATTCTGCTCGGCCTTCTTTTGGGTTTGGTTTCGGCCTTGTAACCGTAGAGACTGGGGATTCAAAGTCCAGACCGCGACCGCCGCGCCCCCGGCGGCACCATGCCGCCTACCCCACGCCCCGGCCCGGATCGTCGCCGTGCGGGCGGGCGGCCAACCCGCCCCCGTCGCGGGCGTCGAGTTGCGCCTCGATCGCGCGCAGCCGGGCCAGAACCTCGTCGCGGTAGGCCTCGGTGATGGCGTTCTCCTCGGACTGGTGGGCCTCTTGCATCGAGTTCACGATGAGGCCGACGACGAGGTTCATCACCGCAAAGGTGGTCATCAGGATGAACGGCACGAAGAAGATCCAGGCCGCGGGATAGACCTCCATCACCGGGCGCACGATCCCCATCGACCAGCTTTCCAGCGTCATCACCTGGAACAGCGAATAGGCGGATTCGCCGAGCGTGCCGAACCATTCGGGGAAGGCCTGGCCGAACAGCTTGGTGGCGATCACCGCGCCGATGTAGAAGATGATCCCCATCAGCAGGAAGACGCTGGCCATGCCGGGGACGGCGGCAAGGAACCCCTCGACCACGCGGCGCAGCTGCGGGGTGACCGACACGACCCGCAAGAGCCGCAGGACCCGCAGCGCGCGCAGCACCGAAAGCCCCTGCGCCGCCGGCACCAGCGCGACGCCGACCACCAGGAAATCGAAGATGTTCCAGCCCGAGCGGAAGAAGGCCGGACCGCGGCCGACCAGCTTGATGCCGATCTCGACCACGAAGATCGCCAGGCACGCCATGTCGAGCGCGAGGATCAGCCCGCCCCAGCGCGCCATCACGCTGGCCGAGGTCTCGAGCCCGAGGATCAGCGCGTTGAACAGGATGACCGCGGTGATCAGGCGGCTGACACGCGGGCTTTCCACCCAGTCGGCAAGTTGGCGTCGGCTCGGCATGGTGATCCGCAAGGCTGCCGCGGCAGGGTTCCCCCTGCCGCGCGACGGGCTGACCCGGCGCTGTTACTTCTTGTCGGCGACCCGCGTATAGGTGCCCGTGCCGGCGAGGATCGACCGGAACCCGCCCGGCTCGTCGAGCGAGAACACCACGATAGGCAGGTTGTTGTCGCGGGCGAGCGCGATGGCCGAGGCGTCCATGACGTTCAGGTGCTTCTGCAGCACCTCGTCATAGGTGACGTTGTCATAGCGCACCGCGTCGGCGTGCATCTTGGGGTCCTTGTCGTAGACCCCGTCCACCTTGGTGCCCTTGAAGATCGCCTCGCAGTTCATCTCGTTGGCGCGCAGCGTGGCGGCGGTGTCGGTGGTGAAATACGGGTTCCCGGTGCCGGCGGCGAAGATGATGATCCGCTTCTTCTCGAGGTGGCGGACGGCGCGGCGGCGGATATAGGGCTCGGCCACCTCGTCCATGCGGATGGCCGAAATCACCCGCGTGTGGATGCCGCGCGCCTCGAGCGCCGCCTGCATGGCGAGCGCGTTCATCACCGTGGCGAGCATCCCCATATAGTCGGCCGTCGCCCGCTCCATCCCCTGGGCCGAGCCCTGCAGGCCGCGGAAGATGTTGCCGCCGCCGATCACCATGCAGATCTCGACGCCCATGTCGTGGACCGACTTCACCTCGTCGGCGATGCGCTGGACGGTCGGCGGGTGCAGGCCGTAGCCCTGGTCGCCCATCAGCGCCTCGCCCGAGATCTTGAGCATGACGCGCGACAGGCCGCTGGCGGGCGCCTCGGCGCCGGCAGCGCCATGGTCGGCCGCGCCGGGGGGCGCCGTGTCGGGGGTGGTGAAGCTGTTGGTCATCGCGGGGCCCCCTAGGTTTCGTCGGCCGGCAAAATGGCGCAAAGAGAGACCATGTTCAACCTCGCCGCCACCGCCGACGCGCCGGACGCTGCGCGCCTTGTCGACAGTCTCGATCCCGACCGCCCGGTGCTGATCGCCGGGCCGACGGCGGCGGGCAAGTCGGCGCTGGCGCTGGCGATCGCCGAGCGGCAGGGCGGCGTGGTGGTCAACGCGGACGCGCTGCAGGTCTGGTCCTGCTGGCGGGTGCTGACGGCGCGCCCGTCCGAGGCCGACCTCGCCCGCGCGCCGCACGCGCTTTACGGGCATCGCGCGCCGGGGCAGGCCTATTCGGTCGGCGACTGGCTGGCCGAGGTGGCGGTGCTGCGCGACGGCGGGGCGCGGCTGATCGTCGCCGGCGGCACCGGGCTCTACCTCACCGCCCTGACCGAGGGGCTGTCGGTCATCCCCCCCGTTCCGGCAGAGGTCCGGGCCGAGGGTAATGCGCGCATCGCCGCACCCGGCGGGCTCGCGGCGCTGGTGGCGGCTCTCGACCCCGCGACCCGGGCGCGGATCGACACCCGCAACCCGGCCCGCGTCCAGCGCGCGTGGGAGGTGCTGACCGCCACCGGCCGCGGCCTGTCCGCGTGGCAGGCCGAGACCCCGCCCCCGGTGATCGCCCCGGCGGCCGCGCAGCGCCTGGTGCTGGTCGCCGAGCGCGAGGCGCTCGCCGCCCGCATCGCCCGTCGCTTCGACGCGATGCTGGCCGAAGGGGCGCTCGACGAGGTGCGGGCGGCGTTGCAGGCGTGGGATGCGCGGGCGCAGTGGACCCGCGCGATCGGCGCGCCCGAGCTGCGCGCCCATCTGCTCGGCGAGGCCTCGCTGGACGAGGCGCGCAGCGCCGCGATCGTTTCGACCCGGCAATACGCCAAGCGGCAGCGGGCGTGGTTCCGGGGCCGGATGCGGGACTGGACCCCGGTCGCGGTGTGAGGCGCGCCTCACAAGCGTGTCATTCATGCCGCATCGGCGGATTTTTGCCGAAAAGGCGGAACGCTTCACCAATTTTCAAGCTTTCATGGGGAGGCTGAGCCTGCCCGGATGCCCCTTCCGAATCTCGTGAACCCGCCATGTCCCTTGGTCCGATCCCTCGCGCTGAACTGCAGGCGCCACACTCCTCGCCGCCCGGCCCCGCGGTCGAGGCCGTGCGTCCGAACCCGCCCACCCCGGCCAACCTCACGCGAGAGACGGCGCCGCTTCGCCCCTACGCCGGCCGCCCGCGCCTGCCCGAGGCGGGGCTGCGGATGCTGCCGCTCGACGGGTTCCACTGGGGCGGCCGTCCGCGGCTGGGAATGTCGCGCAGCGCCCGGGTGCGGGGCGACCACTGCCTGATCCGGGTGACCGGCGGCGCGCTGCGGGTGATCCTGCCCAGCGGCGCCGTCGATCACGGGGCGGGCAGCGTGATCTTCATCCCCGCCGGCACCGCCTTCGGCACGCTGCCCCTGCCCGACGCGGCGGGGCAGGTCCTGCTGATCCCGCGCCCGCTGGCCGAGGGGCTGGGAATGCCGCTGCCGCCCCGGATGGTCGTAGGCGCCGGGGCGAGCGACGCGTTCTCGGCCGACCTCGCCGCCCTCGCGTCGCGCGCCGCCGACCCGATCGCCGCCGCCACCGCCGCCTGCCGGGTCGAGCTGATCTCGGCCGCGCTGCAGCGTCTTGCTTCTGCGCCCGAGGCGCCCGCCCCCACGCGTCCCGGCAGCGGCGACCGCGCGCTGTTCGAGTCGTTCGTCGAGTTGGCCGGACGCGAGATGGGCCGCGGCCGAACGCTCTCGGACCTTGCCGAGGCGCTCGGCGCGACGGCCTCGGCGCTCGATACCGCCTGCCGTCGTCAGCGTGGGCGGTCTGCGCTCGAGGTGCTCTACGACCTGCGGCTCGACCGCGCCCGCCGGCTGCTCTCGGACGCCGCCACCCCGCTGAGCGCCATCGCCGCCGAGCTGGGGTTCACCGGGGTGCCGCATCTGAACCGGGCGTTCATGGCGGCAACGGGTCGACCTGCCGAGGATTTCCGCGGGCGCGGGTGAGCCGGCTATAGGCTCGAGCGGGTTTAGCGGCGGGTGACGCTGAAATCCAACTTTCAGGGCATCGGCAGAGCCCAAACGCGGTTCTTTAAGGTTTGAGTTAAGGCGGAAACCTCGTCATGACGTGCGCCTCGGCCGGCCCTGCGGCTGCTCTCGGACGCCACCGCCCAGGCAAGCCCCATAGCCGCCGAGCTGGGGTTCACGGGCGTTCCGCGTCTTGAGTGGGCGTTCATGGCCGCGACAGGATGACCGTCGGAGGATTTTCGCGCGTGGGAGTGAGCGGCCTCAAGGGTCGAGCAGGTGCGGCGGCGGTCGGCGCTGAAATCTAAGTCTTCAGGGCAACGGCAGAGGCCGAACTTGGTTCTCTGAGGCCAACGTCAAGGCTGAAATCCCCGTCACTAAGGAGGAGGTCGAGGCTGAAACGCGAGTGCTCAAGGCAGCGCGTAACGCCGAACCCGAGCCCTTGAGGGGGCGGCTGAGGCTGAAACGCGGGTGTTTGAGCGAACGTTTGTGGCTGAGACCCGAGTCCTCAAGGCTGCAGGTGAGACTGAACGCGAATGTTTGAATCAGCGGTTGAGGCTGCATCGCGAGAGCTCGAGGCAGCGGTGCAGGTTGAAACATTGTTTTGCTTCCGACGCTGCTGTCGTGATCCCGACGGGAAGGCCACGATCCAGCATCTGACAACGCCCGCTTCTCGGCGCAGGCAGACCGCTCGCTGGGCGTGGAAACCTCGCCCGGTCCCCCAGCCCCTACCCGTCCTCGCCCTCGCCCTCGGACGCCTCATCACGGCGCCCCCGGAACCCCATCGCCACAACGAACTTCTCGGAGGAATCCGACCGGCTCGCCGGGGGCTTCACATTGGCGACCGTGGTGAAGTTGCGCTTCAGCACCGCCTGCAGCCCCTGCTCGGCGCCGCCCGCCAGCACCTTCGCCACGAAGCTGCCACCCGGCTCGAGCACGTCAAAGGCGAACTCGGCGGCGGCCTCGACCAGCGCCACAATTCGCAGGTGATCGGTGCCCTTGTGACCCGAGGACGCCGCGGCCATGTCCGACATCACCACATCCGCCCGCCCGCCGAGCCAGTTCTTGACCTGCGCATCGGCGCCCTCGGCCAGGAAGTCGAGCTGGTGGATCTCGGCCCCGGCGATCGGCGCGACCTCCTGCAGGTCGACGCCCAGAACCGTCCCGCGCGGCTTGCCCGCCCGCTCGCCCAGCGCGTTGACCCGCGCGACGGCGACCTGGCACCAGCCGCCCGGCGCGCAGCCGAGATCGACCACCCGCGCCCCGGGCTTCAGGAACCCGTAGCGGTCGTCGAGCTCAAGGATCTTGAACGCCGCGCGGCCGCGGTAGCCCTCGCGCTTGGCGCGGGCCACGTAGGGGTCGTTCAGCTGCCGCTCGAGCCATAGGGTCGAGCTGAGCTTGCGGCCCTTGGCGGTCTTGACCCGCACCCGCAGGTCGCGCTGGCCCCGCCCCGAGGTGGCCTTGCCCCCCCGGCTGCCCGGACCCTTGGCGACGCCGCCCGCTCCGCCACCCGCCTTGCCGCCACCCGTCCCGGCCATCCCGTCACCCTGCCTTACGCCACGCCCTTGACGTCCTCGGGCGCGAGCACCCCATCGCGCACCATCTGGGCGTAAAGCAACCCCTCGCGCAGGCCGCGGTCGGCGACCGACAGGCGGTTCGTGGGCCAGACCCGCATCAGCGTCTGCAGGATCGCCGCGCCCGACATGATGAGCGCGTGCCGCTCGCGCCCGATCCGCGGGTCCGAGCGGCGGCCGTCCGGCCCGAGCGCAAGGTAGTTCTGGATCACCCGGTCGATCTGGGCCGAGGTCATGCTGAGCCCGTCCACCTTGGTCCTGTCGTAGCGCCTGAGGCCGAGGTGGCTCGCCGCCACCGTGGTCACGGTGCCCGAGGTCCCGATGATCTGGAACTGGTCGTCGGCGCGGGCGCCCGTGGTGTAGGGGGTGAAGCTCTCGAGCATCTGCTCGAACTGCCAGCTCATCAGGGCAAAGCGCGCCGGGTCGTCCTCGACGTCGTCGAACTGGTCGCGCAGCGTGGCGACCCCCAGCGGCACGCTGATCCAGTCCACCACGCGGGCAGCACCAGGGGCCGGATTGTTGAACCCGTCGGCCAGCCGCATGATCGCGCGCGGCCGCTCGGCCGGCTCGACGTCGCTCAGGTCGATCCAGACCAGCTCGGTCGAGCCGCCGCCGATGTCCACGACGAGCAGCTGCTCGGTCCTCAGGCTCACCAGCGGCGCGCACGAGATCACGGCCAGCCGTGCCTCTTCCTCGGCCGCGATGATCTCGACCGGCAGGCCGGTCTCGCGCTTGATCATCCGCAGGAAGTCACGGCTGTTGCGGGCCCGGCGGCAGGCCTCGGTCGCGACCAGCCGCATCCGCTTGACGTCATGGGTTTCCAGCTTGCGCCGGCAGACCTGCAGCGCATGGACGGTCCGGGTCATCGACTGCCGCGACAGCCGCCCCGATGCCTCGAGGCCGAGCCCGAGTTGGACCGGCTTCGAGAAGCTGTCGATCACCTGGAACTGACTGCCCGTGGGTCGGGCGATCAGCATCCGGCAACTGTTGGTGCCCAGATCGAGGGCCGCATAGAGCGCGCCCTCGTCGGGCTGGCGGGTGGAGAACGGCTCGACCGCTTGGTCCGGGAACGCGTCCGCACCCGCAGGACGCCTGGGCGTCATGTCAACGCCCTCCGATATCGTGTTGGGACCAGAGGTAACGCTGCCGGGTGCGGGGTTCAAGGGCGGCCGGCGCATTGGCGGTTGCTCCTCAACTCTCGCGCCGCCCCCCTCGCTTGCCACCCCCCGGCCCTTGGCCTAGACCGGGGCCAGCCCTCAGCCTGCCCGAAAGACCCGTGCGATGATCGTTCTTGCCGCCATCCTGATCGGTGCCGTGATCGGCGATCTGCGGGCCCGGGCGGCGCAGGGGAACCGCAAGGACCGGCTGCAATACGCCGCCGGCCACGCCATCGCGCTGGCGATCCTCGCGCTCTTCGCCACCATCCTGATCGACCGCGCGGCGCGGGGCTGAGGGCGATGTTCCTGCCCTTCCTCGACGCGCTGCGCCGTCAGGGGGTGCCGGTCTCCTTGCGCGAATGGCTCGACCTCATGGCGGCGATGGAGGCCGGGGTCGCGGGCTGGTCGGTGGACGATTTCTACACCGTCGGCCGCGCGATCCTCGTCAAGGACGAGCGCCACATCGACCGCTACGACCGCGCCTTCGCCGAGAGCTTCTCGGGGCTCGAGACGATCCCGGTCGAGGCGCTGGTGAACGAGGCCACCCTGCCCCGCGAATGGCTGGAAAAGCTGGCCGAGAAGCTGCTGACCGACGAAGAGCGCGCCGCGATCGAGGGCGCCGGCAGCTTCGAGGCGCTGATGCAGAAGCTGCGCGAGCGGCTGGCCGAGCAGAAGGGCCGCCACCAGGGCGGCAACAAGTGGATCGGCACGGCGGGCACCTCGCCCTTCGGGGCCTATGGCTACAACCCCGAGGGGGTGCGGATCGGCCAGGCCGAAAGCCGCCACCGCCGCGCCGTCAAGGTCTGGGACAAGCGCGAGTTCCGCGACTTCGACGACCGGGTTGAGCTGGGGACGCGCAACATCAAGGTGGCGCTCAAGCGGCTGCGGCAGTGGGCGCGGCATGGGGCGGCCGACGAGCTGGACCTGCCGGCCACGATACGCGCCACGGCGGATCACGGCTACATCGACGTCCAGACCCGGCCCGAGCGGCACAACGCCGTCAAGGTGCTGCTTCTCCTCGACGTGGGCGGGTCGATGGACGACCACGTGCGGGTGGTGGACGAGCTCTTCTCGGCCGCGCGCGCCGAGTTCAAGCACCTCGAGCACTACTACTTCCACAACTGCCTGTACGAGGCGGTCTGGCGCGACAACCGCCGGCGCTGGAACGAGACGGTGCCGACCTGGGACCTGCTGCACCGCTTTGGCCGCGACTGGAAGGTGATCTTCGTCGGCGACGCCTCGATGTCGCCCTATGAGATCGTGGCGCCGGGCGGGGCCAACGAGCACTGGAATCCCGAGCCGGGCGAGCTGTGGCTGCGCCGCGCCGCCGAGACCTGGCCGGATCACGTCTGGCTGAACCCGATCCCCGAGGCGCACTGGCGCGCCACGCCGTCGATCGGGATGATCGAGCAGCTGTTCGCGGGCCGGATGATGCCGCTGACGCTCGACGGGCTGACGCGGGCGATGCGGGTTCTGGGCTGACGGCCGGCCCTTCGGGGGTTTGCGGGTTCAGAAATACGTCAGCACCACCAGCTCGATGTTGGGGATCGCCCCCACGCCGGCGAGCAGGATCTCCATGTCCGCGACCGCGTCGCCGTCGACGTCACCGAGGATCAGGGTGTTGCCGCCCTGCACGCTGGACCAGACCGCGTGCGCGGCCGGCCCCTCGGCGATGGTGCCGAAGCTCTGCGGGCCGGGGCGGGTCACGTCGGCGTCCACCTTGAGCAGGATCAGGTCCTCGTCCGGGTCGAAGTTCTGGATGACGTCGCGCAGCGCGCCGGCGCGGCTGTCGCTCGCCGCCCGGAACTCGAACCGGTCCGCCGAGGCGCCGATCACGCCGCCGATCATCACGTCGGTGCCGGCTTCGCCCAGAAACCAGCAGCCGCCGTCGCCGCCGATCAGCGTGTCGTTGCCGGCGCCGCCGGCGAGCCATTCCGGCGACCAGCCCCCGGCGTTCCCGCCCGAGGCCAGCCGGTCGGCCCCGTCGCCGCCGAACAGGTTGTCGCACCCCTGCTCGCCATAGAGCCAGTCGTTGCCGTCGCCGCCCGCGATCCGGTCGTCGCCGCTGCCGCCCAGCATCAGGTCGGCCCCGCCCGCGCCGGTAAGGGAATCGGCGCCGGCGCCGCCGAACAGCCGGTCCGCCGCGTCGCCGCCGGACAGCGTGTCGTCCCCGGCCGCGCCGTTCAGCACGTTGCCCTCGCTGCCACCCGACAGGCTGTCGTCGCCCGCCCCGCCACCCAGCGTGTCGGCGCCCGCGCCGCCGATCAGCGTGTCGTTGCCGTCCCCGCCCCGCAGCACGTCCGCCCCGGTGCCGCCGTCCGCCAGATCGTCTCCGGCCCCGCCGTCGAGCACGTCGCCGTCGTCCCCGCCGCGCAGCCGGTCGTTGCCCGCGCCCCCGGACAGCGTGTCGCGGCCGGCGTCCCCGGTCATCACGTCGTTGCCGCCGAAACCGTAGAGCCCGTCATCGCCGGCATCGCCGATCATCTGGTCCGAGCCGGCCTCGCCGTTCAGATAGTCGTCGGCCGCACCGCCCCAGAGCGTGTCGTCGCCCGCCCCGCCCACCAGCACGTCGGCATCGTCGCCGCCGATCAGCCGGTCGAGCCCGTCGCCGCCATAGAGCCGGTCGGCCCCCGCACCGCCGACCAGCACGTCGTTGCCGCCGAGCCCCGACACGGTGTCGTTCCCGCCCAGCATCTCGACCACGTCCGCAAAGGCCGTAGCGACCAGCCGGTCGGCGGCGTTGCCATAGGCCCGCGCGGCCACCTGATAGGTCGCGGTGAGCTGCGCATAGGCCGTGTCCACCGGGATCAGCGGGTCGTCGATCACCACGCTGCCGCTGCGCACCACATGGTCGCCGGTCAGGACGACCGAGGCCGAAAACCCTCCGGCGATCTGCCGCGCCGTCAGGGACAGGGGGGCCGAGGCGGCGTCCGCGTGGGACAGCGGAAAGCCGGTCATGCCCACGCCGGCGATGGGATAGGCGCCGGTGTCGGCCGCCGCCATCGTGCCCGTGACCCCGGAGGGGGCGGCGGTTCCGGCCGTGAACCGGGCCGAGAGGCGCGATTCGATCGTCGCCAGCGTCACGCCGCCGGAGAGGTTGGGGACGCTGGCACTGGCCGCGAAGCCGATCTCGCGCGCGACGCTGGCGCTGACCACCCGGCCGAGCCCGCTCCATCCCGACAGGACAAGCGGCCCCGATGCGCCGCCGGATTCGAGCGCCCCCGCGACGGTGTTGCTGCTGACTTTGGTCGCGTAAACCGCCATGACCAGCCCTCCGGGATCAGACCTCCCGGCCGGACGAGCCCGGCCGCACCTTGCGCGGGGTCTGGCACGGGTTTGTAAGAGTTGTGCGACAGCATCGCCCCGTTGACCGCAGGCCCGGCTGAGCCCACATCGGGGTCATGCTGAAGCTCATGCCCCTGCTGCTGATCGTCGCCTACGCGCTGGCCATGTGGGTCTATTCCAGCTGGCGGATGCGCCAGCAGCTGAGCGCGAACTCGACCCCGCTGGATGACCCGCGGCTTACCCAGGCGCTCGACCGGCTGGGGGCGGCGATGGGTCTGGGGCGCATCCGCGCCCATGTGTACGAGATCTCGCCGGTCAACGGCCTCGCCGCGCCGGACGGGCGGGTGTTCCTGACCCGCGGGTTCCTCGACCAGCTCGACGCCGGGCGGGTGACCGAGGCCGAGCTCGCCTCGGTCATCGCCCATGAGCTGGGCCACGTCACCCACGGCCACGCCCGCCGGCGGATGATGGATTTCGCCGGGCAGAGCGTGCTGCGGACCGTTCTCGCCGGCGGCTTCGGACGGATCATCCCGATCGTCGGGCCGATGCTGGCCGGGCTGGTGGCGAGCGCGCTCGCCGCCCGGCTCTCGCGCGAGGATGAATATCAGGCCGACGCCTTCGCCGCCGCGCTGATGGTCAAGGCAGGCTTCGGCACCGGACCGCAGAAGTCGCTGCTGGCCCGGCTCGGACGGCTCAGCGGCGGCGGGGCGGCGCCGGTGGCGTGGCTCGCCTCGCACCCCGCGACCGAGCGCCGGATCGCGGCCATCGAGGCGCTCGAGCGCCGCTGGGCGGTCACGCGGGCCTGATCGCGCGTCAGCGCTCGCCCGCTTGGCCCCTGCAAGGCGCGGTGCTAGGGCCACACGCAACCCGCCGGAGCCCCGGCCCCACCAGACCACGGACCCCCGATGCGCGCCCTTCTCCTATCCGGCCTCGCAGCCCTGACCCTCACCGCCTGCGGCACGTCCGAGGCCGTCCGCAGCGCCACCACCGCCCCGAGCATCGCCCCGGTCGAGCGCCCCTCGCTGACCGCCCGCGCCGCCACCGCCCTGCACCTGCGCAAAGAGCCGCCGGCGATGCGCTGGGGCGACGAGAACCCCGAATGGACCGTCGCCACGCTCGACGCGCTCGAGACCGAGGGGGTGGCGCTGCTGTCGTCGATGCCCTCGGACGTGCTGCAATACTGCCCCGGCTACGCCACCGCGAGCCGCGAGAACCGGGCCGCCTTCTGGGCCGGGTTGCTGTCGAACGTGGTGACCCGGCAGGCGACCGGCGGGGCTGCGGGCGGCGTGCTCGCCCGCGGCGGCGGCAAGGCGCTGTCGCTGATGGGCCTCTCGTCGGGCTCGCGCCGCGCGCATGGCTGCGGCGGCGGGGCCGAGGGCGGCGAGGTCGTGCTGCGCTGCGCGGTCAAGGTCATGGCGGCGCAGGTCGGCCGCGACAACGCCATTGCCGGCGGCAGCGGATCGCGCTGGCTCGGCGCGGCGCGCGAGTGGCTGCCGCTGCGCTCGGCGCAGAGCCGCGCCGACATCGCCGGCTGGACCCGCCAGCAGAGCTACTGCCGCTAAGCGCGCCCGGGCGCCGCTAAGACAGCCGCCCGCCCGGCCCGCCGGTGCCGAGGCCCAGCCCGTGCTCGGGCGCCTCGTCATGCTCTCCGTCGTCCAGCGGCGCGGCGGCGGGGCCATCCGCGAAGCGGTCCATCAGCGCGTTCTCGAGCGTCGCCCGCAGCTCTTCGGACCGGCGGATGTAGTCGGCGTTCTGGTCCAGCGGGACGCCCGGCTTCCAGACCTCGGCCAGCTCGCGCAGCCCGGCGCGGTCGTGGCGGTAGTAGATCCGCTCGAGCTCGTTCGCCTCGTACTGCGACAGCCCGAGGTTCTCGAGCACGTAGCGCCCGGCCCTGAGCGAGCTGTCGAACATCTCGCGCACGATATGGTCGGCGCGCGCGGCGTAGAGTTGGTAGACGTTCACCCGGTCCCGCGCCCGGGCGATGATGACGAGGTCCGGCCGCCGCTCGCGCGCGTGGCGGACGAGGCGCAGGTTCGCCTCCTGGTCGTCGAGGGCGGCGACGAGGATGCGGGCGCGCTCGAGCCCCGCAGCGGCGAGGATCTCGGGGCGTGTCGGGTCGCCGAAGTAGCCCTTGACCCCGAACCGCCGCATGAGCTGGATCGTGTCGAGGTCGTTGTCGAGCACCACGGTCTTGAACCCCGACGAGGTGACGAGCCGGTTCACCACCTGCCCGAAGCGCCCCACCCCGGCGATGATCACCGGCTGCTGGTCGTCGATCCGGTCGGGCGGGGCGAGCACGTCGCGCTCGTCATCGAGCCAGGCCACCACCCGGTCGTGCAGGATGAACAGCAGCGGCGTGACCAGCATCGACAGCGCGATGACCAGCAGGAAGCCTTGCGCAAGCTGGGTGCGGATGATCGCGAGCGAGGTGGCGTAGGACAGCAGGACGAAGCCGAACTCGCCCGCCTGCGCCAGGGACAGGGTGAAGAGCGTCCGGTCCCGACGCGACATCCGCGCGGCGCGGGCGACCGCGAACAGCACCCCCGCCTTGATGGCGATCACGAGGGCCGTCACCCCGATCACCACCACCGGCTGGGCCACGAGCATCGAGAAATCCATTCCCGCGCCCACGGTGATGAAGAACAGCCCGAGCAGCAGCCCCTTGAAGGGCGCGATCTGCGCCTCGAGCTCGTGGCGGAACTCGGACCCGGCGAGCATCACCCCGGCGAGGAACGTGCCGAGCGCGGGGCTGAGCCCGACCATCGACATCAGCGCCGCGATGCCCACGACGATCAGCAGCGCCACCGCCGTGTTCATCTCGAGCAGGCGGGACTTCTGCACGAAGCGGAAGAGCGGGCCGATGGCGAACTGCCCGAGCAGCACCACCGTCCCGACCGCCCCCAGCGTCACCAGCGTCGCGGCCCAGCCGGGCAGCCCGGCCATGAACTCGGCCCCCGGCGCGTGGTGGTCGGGGGTCGCCGCCCCCGCCGCCAGCAGCGGCAGCAGCGCGAGGATCGGGATCACCGCGATGTCCTGGGTCAGCAGCACGAGGAAGGCGTTGCGGCCGCCGCTGGTCTGCATGAGGCTCTTTTCCGACAGCGTCTGCAGCACGATGGCGGTCGAGCTGAGCGCTAGGATCAGCCCCAGCGTCAGCGCCACCTGCCACGTCTGGTTCAGCACCAGCCCGAGGACGAAGAGCGCCGCCGTGGTCCCCGCGATCTGCATCCCGCCCAGGCCCAGCAGGCGCTTGCGCATCCCCCAGAGCTGCCGCGGCTCGAGCTCGAGCCCGATCAGGAACAGCATCATCACCACGCCGAACTCGGCGAAATGCTGCAGGTCGGCGACGTCGCCGGCGCTGCCGGCCAGCCCCAGCACCGGGCCGATCAGGATGCCGGCCACGAGGTAGCCCAGCACCGACCCCAGCCCGAGCCGTGCGGAGAGCGGCACCGCCACCACCATGGTGGCGAGGTAGACCGCCGATATCAGCAGGAAAGACCCCATCTTACCCCGCCCCGGGCCGGCGGGCGGGGGCGAGGGTCAGGGCGGCAGCCGGCTCAGCGTCCATTCAGGATGGGCAGGTTGAACTGGCGCCCGCCCTTGACGTAGCTGATCCGCCCGTTGCCGATCGAGTTGATCGCCCCGCCGTCGATCCGGTCGCCGAGGCGCACGGTCACGACCTTGCCGTTGCGCAGCCGGATCAGCCCGCGGCTGGCGCGGCCGGCGCCGATCACGCCGATCACCTGGGTCCGGCCAAGCTCCATGCCGCCGACCGTCGCGTTGCGCGCGACCTGCCCAGCGGTGGTGCCCTTGGCGGCAGTGGTCGCCACCTCGGGCTCGTCGTCGTTCTCGGGCGGGCGGTATTCGCCGCGCGCGGCGATGGCGGCGCGTTCCTCGGCGGCGGCCTGGGCGCGGGCGCGGGCCTCGGCCTGGGCGCGGGC